>DASYOF010000071.1:0-3541 GCA_036007995.1 Thermoplasmata archaeon | reverse complement strand
GGCACGTTCCCGTTCGAGTGGCGCCAAGGGATCAAGCACGACGCCGCCGCCGCGATGGAGCTCGTGGTCGACGAGAGCGGCCGGTTGCTCAACCGGCTCGGCGAGGAGGTCGACGTCGAACCGGAGTTCGTCTATCCGTTGCTGAAGAGCTCGGACCTCGGGAGCGAGCGGCCCCGCGACATCGAGCGGCGCGTCATCGTCACCCAGCATGACCCGAGCGAGGACACCACCCGCCTGCAGTCGGAGGCGCCGAAGCTCTGGTCGTACCTGATGGGCCACAAGGCGCTCTTCGACGCCCGGAAGTCCCGGATCTACCTCGGGGGGCCGCCGTTCGGCATGTTCGGCGTCGGACCCTACTCGTTCTCCCCGTGCAAGGTCGCGATCTCGGGAATGTACAAGAAAGCGATCTTCCGCGCCATCGGCCACATCGACGGGCGGCCGGTGATGCTCGACGACACCTGCTACTTCGTGCCGACCCAGGACCCGATGTCCGCCGCGGTTCTCGCCGCGCTGTTGAACTCCGACCCCGCCCTCGAGTTCTTCGAGGCGGTCACGTTCTACGACTCGAAGCGACCTGTGACCAAGGGTCTGCTGAAGCGCGTCGACCTGCAATCGCTCTGGGACCAGGTCGACCCGTCGACGGCCGCGCGTCGCGCGGCGCTCCTCGTGCCGGGACTCCGCGGCGGGGCCGCCCCGCCCAAGGAGCGCTGGCCGGCCAACTATGGCGAGTTCGTCCGCCGGGTGGTCTCCTAAGGAACCGTTCGCCCTCCGGCCCCGTCTCCGTCGGCCGCGGCTCGGGCTTCCCCCCGAGAAGGGCCCGAGAAAATCGCCCCCCGATGGGTCCGCGTCGGACCATATCGGCCGGCTCTCCCCGTCCATCCCCGAGCCGACCGTCGAGCGACCCCGGAGTTTCGTCGCGCCGGCTCGGTTACGACGAACGCGCCGAGCTTAAGTCCGCCCGGTGTGGTGGCGATGCGTGTTCCAGCGTATTCGCGCCCCCGCGCCGGGCAGCCCGGGACGTCGATCCGTGACGGTCGTCGCGTCGATGACGGTCGCGGCGGTCGCGGTCGCCCTGACGTTTGCCTTCGTTGTCTCCTCCTTCGGACTGGCGGTCGGCGTCGCGACCGTCGCCCCGCTGACGCCGGCGGGAGCTCCCGCCGCCACGACCAATTCGAGCTGCCCGTCCCTCAAGCTTCCGACGCCGATCTGCCACGTGATCATCATCTTCCTCGAGAACCAGAACGTCAGCTGGGTGCTCCACCACGCGCCGTTCCAGGAGTATCTCGCCGCGAAGTACGCGTTCGCCTCCCAGTACTACTCCGTCATCCACTACTCGTACCCGAACTACGTCGCGGCAACCTCCGGCTCCGAGACCAACTTCATCCACGTCCACGCGAAGAAGAACATCGTCGACCTCATCCGGGCGGCGAACGGGACCCAGACCTGGATGGCGTACTACGAGGACATGCCGGTGCCCTGCGACAACATGACGGCCCCGCAGTACCGGATCGCCCACAATCCGTTCGTCTTCTACGCCGACATCTGGAACAACCCGTCGCTCTGCAAGCCGCACGACGTGAACTTCACGGCGCTCTACGCCGCCGAGAACACCTCGCACATGCCGAACTACGTGTTCATCGGACCGAACAACACGCACTCCTGCTGGCAGTCGGGTTCGGGGGAGAAGGCGTGCGACCCGTGGCTCCGCGGGTTCGTCTCGCCGATGGTGAACGCGACCTGGTTCAAGAGCGCGGCCATCTTCATCACGTACGATGAGGGTCTCCGGACCGACTTCTCCGGGATCAACGGCACCAAGGGTGGCGGGCATGTCTACACCGCCGTCGTGAGCCCGTTCGCGTGCATGGGGCACAACTCGACCACCCAGTACAACCACTACAATCTGATGACCACCTCCGAGTGGCTCCTCGGCCTCGGCCGAACCGGCTACAACGACTCGTGGACCCTCCATCCGCCGATGTACGACATGTTCTGTTTCCCGAACGGGACCGGCGGAGTCCCGGTGATCTGGCTGGGCGTTTCCCATCTCCCGGCGACCTCCTCCGTCTCGATCGCCCAGGCGACCCCGCGCTCGCGGGACGCGTTCGAGGACTAGGGGCTCCGCCCGCGCCCGGACGAGTCCGCCCCGCCCACCGGACGGGTGGAACGCTAAGCCCCGGCGACGCCTCGCTCGCCCGTGACGGGGTTCGATCTTTCGCCCGGGATCACCCCGGCGTTGACCGACGTCTTCGTCGTCGTCGTACCGCTCGCGGTCGGGCTCGGCTACCTCCTGGCGAAGCGGTCGGGCTTCGAGGCGGCGTTCGCCGTGTCCGCGATCGCGCTCGGAGCGATCAAGGTCTCCACCGATTACTCGGACGTGTTCGACCTCGCCGTGGCCCTCGCGGCCATCGTCGGGGGGGCCGTGTGGCTCTGGTTCTCGGTCCGAGGCCGCGCGTGGAACGGCCGAGTGGCGGAGGCGTTCGGCTGGCTGCTCGGAATCGGCTCCGTGGTCGTCGGCCTCCTCAAGCTTCGGGATTTCTACGACCCGTTCGACATCCTTCTCGCGGACGCCACCGTGGTCGCGGGGGTGGCGGTCCTGGTGTACCTCCGCGAGGCTCGAACAGCACGGCCGACGACGGTGTGAGGAACGGAGAACGAGCTGGCCCGTCGGACCTCGGACGCTGGCGCTGGGATTGCGCCCTCAGCCTCCGGGCGTCAAGTGTCGGAGCGCTTCGCGCCGGCTCAGCGGGCTTAGCGTTCGCGCGTTGGCGCGGACGTACCGGCGGACCCAGTCCGGGTCGGTCCGCGCGTATTGCCGGAGCGCCCAACCGATCCCCTTCCGAAGAAAGAACTCCCGGGAGCTCAGGGACGGCGCGATCCATTCCGCGAGGAGCGTGGGATCGGTGGCCTCCTTCGAACCGACCTGGCTGAGGATAGTGGCCCGTCGTTTCCAGAGGTCGGTGGACCGGCTCCATCGGGCGAGCACGCGCCGGGTCTCGACGGGGTGGCTTCGAAGGACCGGACCGACGCAATGAACGGCGATCTCATCGACGTAATCCCACCACGCCCCCGACGCGATCAGGTGTCCGAGCGTCGGGAGCGCCGTCGGCGTTCGGAACCGCTCCGACGCCTTCGCCCGGACGAGCGAGATCACCAGATAGCGCTCTTCCCGAAACTGCGCGTGTTCCCAAAGATATCGGATCGTCGTCCGCCACTCGCGGTGGGAATCGAACGCGACCCCGCCGAACGACCGGTGTTCGATCGCCCGACGTTCGGGAGCGGGAACGCCGTGAAACGGCATGTCGGACTTCATGTAGGCGCGCATCCCCAGGGCCGCGCGCGGATCGGCGGCGTTCGCCAGTTCCGTTCGCAGCCGGAGGAGGAGCTCGGTCTCGTCGGGCGGTCCGGGAGGGCGCGCGGGAATCGTCCGTGGGGCCGCCTCGTGCGAGCGAGGAGGACGTCGTGCCCGGACGAGCGGGCGGGAATGTCGAGAACCCGGGGCGCGCACGGGCCGGCGACGACATCGGGGAGCGATTAAGACGCT
>DASYOF010000070.1:0-3882 GCA_036007995.1 Thermoplasmata archaeon | reverse complement strand
TCGGACATGGACGGTCCCCGTCGGGTCGTCCTGCGTCTTGACCCTTTCGGACGGGCGGGACGCTTGGAGCCTGCGTCGGGGCGACCTGGGCCGCTCTACCCGACGGGGGTGGCGAACGTCGGGATGTAGTCCTTCGAGAGCTCTCCGACGATCGGGATCGGGTGCCGGCAGGCCCGGCACCGATTCCCTGGGCCGAGGTTCCAGCCCTGGATGGTGAACCCGTAGCGCCGCACCGCGACGGCGCCGCACTTCGGACAGTACGTATGCTCGAGACGGTGGCCCCAGACGTTGCCGAGATAGACGTACTCGAGACCCTCGCCCTTCGCGATGGCGTGGAGCCGCTCGAGCGTGGGAATCGGGGTCTCCGGCAGGTCCATCATCTTGTAATCCGGGTGCCAGCGGAGCAGGTGGAACGGCGTTTCCGCGCCGAGCTTATCGTGGACGAACCCGGCGAGCTCCCGCAGCGCGGTCTCGTCGTCCCCCACCTCCGGTACGATCAGGTTCGTCACCTCGACGTGCACCCCGCGCTCCTTGAGGCGGACCGCGGAGTCGAAGATCGGCTTCGGGCCGTTGGCGGCCACATACTTCCGAAGGAAGCCCGGCTCCCCGCTCCCCTTGAAGTCGACGCTCACGGCGTTGAGGTGCGGCCCGATCAGGTCGACCGCCTCCGGCGTCATGTACCCGTTCGTGACGAAGTTCGCGAAGAGGCCGGCCTTCCGGGCTTCGCGCACGATGTCGAGCGCGTACTCCGCGAAGATCGTCGGTTCGTTGTACGTGAACGTCACGCCCTGGCAATCGAGGCGCTCGGCGAGCCGGACCGCGTCCCGGGGAAGGAGGGTGCGGCCCTGGGCGATGTGCTCCTGGGAGATCTCGGCGTTCTGGCAATAGAGGCACCGCCAGTTGCAGCCGACGGTGCCGATCGACAGCACCCGAGATCCGGGCCGGTAGTGGGAGAGCGGCTTTTTCTCCACGGGGTCGACCTGGACCGCCGCGGCTCGGCCGTACGTCCGGAGCACGAGGTGGCCCGCCTCGTTCGCGCGGACGAAGCAGAATCCGTGCGAGCCTTCGGGGATGGTGCAGTATCGGGCGCAGGCGGTGCACCGTACCTTCCCGCCGGGAAGCGAGTCCGCCAGCATCCGGGTCGGCGGTGGCGCGACGACGGCGGCGGACATCGGCTTCTCCGACACCGGTAACCCCTCCTCGCCGATAACGGTGCGTCGGAGGCGCCGCGCGGGCGCGGCGGAAGGTTTCATCCCGAGGACCGCTTCCGACGGGTAGAATGGCCGACGCAGGTTCCCGGACCGACCAGGTCGAGCGGGAGGTGCTCGGCCGCATCACCCCTCGCCCCGAACTTCTCGCCCGAGTCGCGGACCTGCGCGAAGAGCTCGTGCGCGTCGCCGAGGCGGCGGCGCGCGAACGCAAGAGCCCTCTCGTGCGCGCGATCGTGGCCGGGAGCGCGGCGCGGGGCACGTTCCTCGTGGACCGGTTCGACTTCGATCTGTTCCTCCTGTTCCCCACCACCCTCGACCGGGCCGGTCTCGAGGCGGAGGGAATGGCGATCGGCCGGGCGATCCTCACCGCACCCGAGACGCGGTACGCCCAACACCCGTACCTCCGGGGTCGGTACGGCGATTTCTCCGTCGAGGCGGTGCCCGGCTACGCGGTGGCCGACGGCGCCCACCCGATGACGGCCGTGGACCGGACGCCGTTCCACCAGGCATGGCTGTCGGAGCGGGAGACGCCGGAACTCGTCGACCAGGTCCGGCTGGCGAAGCAGTTCCTGCGGGCTCACGGCATCTACGGGTCGGAGGCGAAAACCGGCGGATTCTCCGGGTACCTCGTCGAGCTGCTCGTCCTCCACTTCGGGGGGTTCCGCCCCCTCCTCGCCGCCGCGCGCGGCTGGACGATTCCCGTCCGGGTCGCGCACGACCCCTCGGCGAAGCCCCGGGTTCCGGACGACGTCGCGCTCGTGGTCGACGACCCGGTCGACCCGGCCCGGAACGTGTCGACCGCGCTGACCCGCCGCAACCTCGCCCTGTTCATCCTCGCGGCCGACCGCTACCTGACGGCGCCCGAGCCCTCCGCGTTCGTTCCCCACCCGGTCCCGCTCGTCGGTCGACCGGACGGTCTCGAGCGGACCAAGCGACGGGCGACGCATGTGGCGGTGCTCACGTTCGAGCGACCGAAGCTGGTCGACGACATCCTGTACCCGCAGCTCCAGAAGGCCGAACGCGCCGTCGCCACGGAGGCCGAGCGTCTCGGGTTCGCGGTCGTCGGGACTTCAAGCGCCGCCGGCGAGGGCGAGCTCGTCGTCCTCCTCGAGGTCGGCCACCGGGCGCTGCCCGCGGTCCAGGTCCGATCCGGTCCCCCCGTCGGCGTGGCGAGGTCGGACGACTATCTGGCCAAGTGGGGTCCGAGTCGCGCGGACGTGGTCCAAGGACCGTACCTGACGGAAGACGGGAAGCTGGCGGTGGAGACGATCCGCGCGGAACGCCAAGTCGAGTCCCTGCTGTCCGAAGCGTGGACGAGGCTCCCGGTCGGGAAGGACCTCCGGGCCGGTCGTCCCCCCTCGGTCCGGCCGCTCGCCGAGGTTTCCGACTCTCCGGCGCTCCAGGAGGCGATGACGCTGCTGTTCGAGAAGCGACTCCCGTGGGCCGTCGGCCCGGCGGCCCCGCCCTAGATCCGGACCAGGTCGAGGAGCAGGAACCAGATCCCGAGCCAGCCGAACGCTTCCATCAGGATCAGCCCCGCCCAATCGCCCTTCGTGTAGTCGCCCGCGCTCTCGCGGACGCGCAGAAAGAGGAACGGTGAGAACACGATCGCCGCGATCGCCACGATGACCGGGATGACGACCGGGAGGCCGGACGAGTCGATCGCCCAGGAGATCACGCCGAGCGAGATCGCGATGACGAGCGCGAGGCCCATCGCGAACGTTTGCTCGTACTCGTGGCGCAGGAATCCGCGCTCGTCGAACTCCGGGAAGGTGAACTCGTTCGCCTCCTCCTCCTCCGCCTTCCGGCGCGCCTTCTTCGCCATCGGCTACCCGCGCCTCGCGACGGCGGAGCGGAAGAGCTCCTCGGCGTGGTACGAGCTTCGGACGAGCGGACCGGCCTCCACGCCGGAGAACCCGAGCGCGAGGGCGAGGGTGCGGAGGTGCTCGAACTGCTCCGGAAGAACGTACTCCGAGACGGGGAGGTGCTCCGGGCTCGGCCGGAGATATTGCCCGAGCGTGAGCAAGTCGACGCCGGCGGCGCGGAGCTCGCCGAACGTCTCGACGAGCTCCGCCTCCGATTCGCCGAGGCCGAGCATGACCGAGGACTTCGTGACGAGCGTCGGGGCGCCGAGGCGTTTGGCGTCCCGGAGGACGCCGAGCGAACGGGCGTGGGTGGCGCGGCGGTCCCGGGCGACCGAGGAGAGCCGCCGGACCGTCTCGATGTTGTGGGCGAAGACGTCCGGCCCGCCCGCGACCGCTGTCGCCAGGCTGGTTTCTTTCCCTTCGAGGTCGCCGGCGAGCAGCTCGACCCGCGTGGCCGGCGACCGCGCGCGGATCTCCCGCACCGTCGCGGCGAGGATCCGCGCGCCGCCGTCCTCGAGGTCGTCGCGACAGACCTGCGTCAGCACCGCGTATCGGAGGCCCCACCGAGCGATCCCCTCGGCCACTCGGGCCGGCTCGGTGGTGTCCACGACGCCCCGGGGCCACTTGGTGGTCACGGCGCAGAACCCACAGCGGCGCGTACAGTCGGTTCCGAGGAGCATGATCGTCGCGGTGCCGGCGGACCAGCACTCCGAAAGGTTCGGGCAGCGGGCCTCCTGGCAGACGGTCCCGAGCCCCAGGCGGCCGACCGTCTCCCGGACCGTGCGATAGCCGTCGCCGTGCGGGGG
>DASYOF010000069.1:0-2262 GCA_036007995.1 Thermoplasmata archaeon | reverse complement strand
GGCTGCGCCCGTCGTCGTGGACGTAGACTTCGATCCCGGCGAGGCTCGTCTTCGGCAGGCCGGTGACGGGGGGTCCGAACGGCATGGTGCGACGGAAGGCGAGCGTGGCTTAACGCCCGAGGCCGGTGGGGATGGTTACGGCTCTACCGAGCCACCATTCGTCCGCCGCCACCGCAGACGGTCGGCCATGACGGCGCGTGCCCTTCGGATCGCTCCCGGAAGGATCAGCGCGGCGGCGGCCGCGAACGCGACCGCGGCCCAACCGAACGATGGTCCGACGGCGAGAGCCGTGCGTTCGGTCGCGACCCAAGCGATGCCGCCCAACGACAGGGCACCGAGGGGAAACAGTCCGACAATGAAGGCGAGCACCGCTCCGACCGCGATGGCGGCAATCCCGCCCCAATAGAGGACGAGGTAGCCGGCGACGACCCCGTGAGCCCCCGCCCAGACGAGGGGGGCGGCCGCGAGGAAGAAGACGCCGAGGACCCCGGGGAGGACGACGTCCGTGTCGAGCAAGCTCCGGGGCGGCGTCCACTCCGGCACCGTCGGCTCGAGCGGCATGCGGCGGTCCGACCGGGGGGCCGATGCGCGATAACCCTGACGACAGCTCCTCCCGACGGGCACCCCGAGGGCGTAAATCGTGGGGTGGCCTCCCGTCGACGAGGAAACCTCATGCGCGAGCTGCTCGCCCACGTCCAGTTCCGGGGCACGATCCGCGAGCGCTCGGTCGAGCCGTTCGTCCGGCTGCTCCAGGCGCTGCGGACCAAGCGGCGGGTCCGGGGGGTCCTCTTCGACATCTCCTCCGGCGGCGGGGCCGAGATCCCGTCGACCGACCTGTACCTCGCGGTGAAGCGGCTCGACGCCGTGAAACCGGTGATCGCCTCGATCGGCTCGCTCGGTGCCTCCGGGGCGTACATGGCGGCGATCGGGGCCCGGAAGGTGTACGCCTATCCGGACAGCGGCGTCGGCTCGATCGGCGTCGTCTTCCCGCACTTCGCCGTCCGTCGACTTCTCGAGAAGGTCGGGATCGACGTCGAGCTCCTCCACGAGGGGCGGCACAAGGACGCCTACCAGGGGATCCGGCCCCTCACGGAGGAGGAGCGGGCGAAGTTGCAGGCGGTCACGAAGGACTCGTACGATTCGTTCGTCGGCATGGTCGCCCGGGAGCGGAAGCGCCCGGTCGCCGACATTCTCCCCCTCGCGACCGGCGAGTTCTGGAGCGGCCGCAAGGCGCTCGAGCTCGGGCTGGTCGACGCGCTCGGGGATCGCGAGGAGGCGCTCACGGAGCTCGGGCGGATCGCCGGCGTCAGTCCGACGAAGGTCGTCCGGGTGGCGCCGCCCCGGCCGTTCTTCGAGCGGATGTTCTCCGGCGGGATGGGCTCCTTCGTGCCCGGCCTCGCCAGCGGCATGCGGGACGCGGTCGAGGACGCCGTCTGGGACGGACTCCTCTACGGCCGCTGACCGCGGCCTTGCTCACCGATATATACCGGCGGCCAGTGGAACCGCTCGATGCCGCAAGACAACCGCAAGAGCGGATTCCACTCCGCGGCGGGTCTCATCCAGTACTACGACATGGAGGAGACGCGGGCGCTCAAGATCGACCCGTACCTCGTCATGATCTTCGGGATCGGCGCGGCGATCGTCGTCGAGATCCTGAACTGGAAGCTCGCCTAGCGCGCCGACGCAATGCGCCGGCGGCCTTCCGCCGTGGCCCGTCGGGGAAACGGGCCGGCCCGGCCACCGACCCCGGCCCTAGTAGATCACCGAGTTGAGCGTCGCCCGGTCCGAGAGCGGGGGATCGTAAAACAGCACGTTGACGAACGCGCTGCTCCCCGGGCCGACCGTATCGACCGTCGTGCCGATCCGGAGCGACGTGTTGTACTGGTAGGAGTGTGTCGAGGACAAGCTCAGGTTGAAGAACAGCTCCACGGGGACCGCGGCGACGTGGTTCAGGGAGGTGCCGTTGGTGTCCGAGAGCGTGACGCTGTTCAGGTAGGAGTTGGTGGGCAGGTAGGTCGTTCCCGTCGTCGCGTCGTAGATCGTCGCGAGAACTTCGACGGAGAAGAACGAGTACGTCGTTTGCGAGGAGTTGCCCCACGTCGTCCCCATGTACCAGTTGTAGGTGAGCCCCCAGTGCACCTTCACGTGGGCGTGCGGTAGCGTCGTCGTCGGGCTGAACGCGGTGCTGTTGATGCCCGTGTTCGTGATGGTCTGGTAGATGGTGAGGACGTTCGACGTCCCCCGGCACATCCGCGCGTTCGA
>DASYOF010000068.1:0-6448 GCA_036007995.1 Thermoplasmata archaeon | reverse complement strand
CGTTCTGACGGTCGCCGGCCTCGGTATGTACATGGCGCTGTTCGCGCTGATCTTCCGGTTCGAGTACCCCCCGATCTCCGGCGGGTTCAGCCAGGACATCTTCCAGGCGGGCCTCGACATCGTGCCCCTCGCGCTCTCGATGATGGCCGTCGCGGTCGTGGCGAGCATCGCGGTCTCCCGCACCGGCGTGAAACCGCTCGCGATCGGAGGCTCGATCCTCACGGCGTTCGGCTTCGTCCTGCTCGCCTCGGCGAAGACCCTCGACCAGAGCCTCCTCTACGAGACCGTGACCGGCGCCGGGATCGCGCTCTTGAACGCCTCGATCATCAACATGCTGATCCTGACCGTCGACCCGAAGGACATGGGTCAGGCGACGGCCATGAACAACGTCTTCCGGAACCTCGGCGGAAGCGTCGGGGCCCCCATCGTCGGGTCGCTACTGGCGGCCTACGTCACCGGCGTCGTCATCCCGACCGGCCCGCTCGCGGGCACCCCGCTCCCCCAGCTCCTTGCCTTCCAGTATGCGTTCTGGATCGCCGCGGCCATCACCCTCATCGGCGGCCTCGCCGTGGTCTTCGGCCAGGAGGTCCTCGGACCCCGGCGGCACGAAAAGTTCGCCCACCTGCCCCAAATGACCGCCCGTTCGAGGCGCGCGGCCCCGGCCGCCCCGGAACCGACTCCGGCGCCGTCGCTCGCGCACTAGTGGGACCGAGTGCGGCGCTTCGCCAGGCGCCTGCTTCGGACTCGCTCACTATCGGGGTCGCTTCGATCGATCCGTCGGCGGACGCGTCCCGGGCGACGACGACTCGGAGGGGTGGTGCCCGTCCCGAGGGTCGGGCCGGGCACCCCGGGGCGCTACTTCGGGGGTTGGCCCTGGTAGAGGCCGACCATCACGTTCCCCGGGGCGTGGACGACGGCGTGCCAGCCCATTCCGGGGATCTCCATCTTCGGCATGACGACCTTGGCGCCTTCCTTCTGGGCGGCGGCGAGCGATTCGTCGATATTCATCACGGTCAGGTAGGCGATCGTCCCGGGGGACTCGCCCTTCTCCGTGATCCGCACCCCGGTGCCGGATCCCCGCTTCACTTCGTCCTTCCGCATCCCGTAGCCGCCCAGGTTCTCCATCACGTCGAAATGGAACCCGACGATCTTCTCCAGGAACCTGCGGGTCGCGGCCGGGTCGCTGGAGGCGTATTCGACGTGGTCGGTGGTCACGGTTTCGTGGTGGCTCATGGTACGAATCCTCCCCCGAAGGGGGTTCGCCAGTAGGCCGGAACGCACATAATCCCGCAGCCCCGGCTCGTCCCACCGCGGTTGGTCGGGGGGGCGGAGCCGCCTAATAATTACGGGCTGTCGGGGATTGATGACCCCCGAGCCCCAAGTCTGGCACTCGTGCGGCCGGCTCGGGCGACCGGTCGGCGCCTTCCTGATTGCCTTGGCCATCGTTCTGCTGGCGCCAGTCTGGATGGGCGGAGCGATGGCTCCGACCCTTTCGCTGACCCCGCTCGGCGCCAGCGACCTCACCGCGGCCGGCAACAACACCTGCCAGTGCGTGCCGGAAGCGTTGTACATCACGAACCACGCCCCGACGATCGGGGTCACAACGGGCGACCTGCTGAACGTCACGTACGAGTGGGAGATCCCGACCTATCAGCCGGCCTTCGCCGGCGTCGTCCTCCGCATTCCGAGCATCGTGACCAACTTCACGCTGATCAAGCATCCGAACATCGTGATGCTCTTCCCGCAACGCACCGAGGTGATCGCGGGCCCGGGGTGGTCGAACGCGTCGCTCGCGACGGATTCGAAGGTCCTGACGTCCCACTTCTTCTTCTCGACGAAATACGCCTACCTCTCCACCCAGCGGATCGCCGTGATGGCCAACGTGACCTACGGGACGTTCAAGCTCGAGTTCCGGTGGCAGTGGACCGTCTTCAAGCCGAACCTCAACACGACGTACGTCGGCAACTGGAGCAACAGCACGGAGGGGATCCACCACCAGGACCTGATCACGCCCGCGCCGCTCGAGTACCTCTCGAACTCGACCGTCACGACCCTCCCCGTCGGAGGCATCTTCACGGCCCGGATGCACGGACTCGTCGCGAACCAGGGGGATTGGTTGCTCGAGATGGAGTATCCCAACGGCAGCGTGACGACGCAGCAGAACGATTGGGGACCGAACGGCACGACGACGTACTTCAACGCCTCCTTGCCGATGCAATCGTACCTGGGCCGGATCCTGCCCGGCGCCTTCCTGGTCCACGTCCATACTCCGCACGGCGGTATCGTGTTCAGCATCACGGTCCACCTCACCGCCCCCTCCGCGGCGAGCCTGAACGTTACGGTCAGCCCCTCGACGTGCGGCCCGGTGTCCATCAACGGCACCGCCTACGCCAGCGGCTCGGTGGCCACGAACCCCATCGGCGTGGTCAGCTTGTCCGCGCCGCTCTGTGCCGGCCACCCGTTCCATGTCTGGACCGAACGGGGCGGTGGAGTGAGCTTCGGCACCCCGTTCCGGGCCGGCAGCAATGCGACCCTCTACTACAACAGTAGCCTGACGGCGACGTACACCTGAGCCGGGGTCGATACCGGCCGGCGTCGGCGCTCCCTCCGAACCGTCGCTCGGGGCTCGCGGCCCGGGATACCTCCCGGGCGCGTGATTGCGCCCCGGGGGGAAAGCTACATGGCGGGCCGGTCTTCGCAGGTCGGTCCTCGGCGATCGGTGCCCGACGGGACTCTCCGATCGGGGGTAAGAATGATCCAGTTCAAGGTGGAGCGCGAAGTGCGCGCGAGCCCGGCGGAAATCTACGCCTGGCTGAGCGATTACTCCAACGCGGATTACACGGGGCCCAACTGGCCCTCCCACGACGGGATGCGGAGGGAGGTGCGAGAGCAGGATGACCAGCATGCGGTCTTCAGCGACTTCTACAGTCGATCCGAGCTCGAATATCGGGCGGAGAAACACCCCCCCACCGGGATCGAGGCGAAGGGCACCGGGAAGAACTTGGACGGGCAGGTGAGCGTCCGCATCCTACCGGCGGCCGACGGATCGAAGCTCATGATCGACTTCCGCTTCGAGCAGAAAGGTGTCGCCAAGATTTTCGGGGGCTTGCTGAGCGGACAGGTGGAACGCGCCACGATCCGTCAGGTGGACTCCTTCCTCAAGGATTTCTACGCGAGTCGAGCCCCGGCTCCCGAACCCGGGCGATGAGCCTCTCGGCGGCTCGCTAGGGACGCGAGTGCCGGCGGGCCGCGGGGCAAGGATTCACGAACCCCGGTTGGCCCTCGGTGAGTGGCCGGAGCGCCCCCCGATTCCGATCTCGCCGGGCGGGGGGATCGCCCCGCTTTCGGCGGCTGGGAGCGGGGAACCGGGGTAGATTCCTCGAGCTACGACCGCGCTCCCGGAGCTCTGTCAACCTGGTTGGTCGTCGTTCGGGCTCCGCGGGCTCCTTCACAAAATTTCCCCCCCGCCCGCCGCTGCGGAAACCCTAGCCCGGCCGGTGAGGCATCGAGCTCCGTTGGCGACGGGAGATGGCGACGTTCGGAACCGAACGCGGCGCGGCGGACCGCCGACAGACGATCGATCCCGGCGGCCTCGATTGGCGTATAGCTCGACCACGCATCGCCCGAGCGATGTCGGGCCCCCCGACTCCCGCGCCGGGCGGCCGGACCAAGGGCCCCGGCGATCGGCCGGCCCGACTGGTCGCCGCTCTCCCGACGAGCATCGTCGTGACGTGCGTCGTGGGGATTCTCCTCGGAGCTCCCGTCGGAAGTTCCGCCGCGCCGGCGGGGACGATCTTGACCGCCCCGTATGCCAACGCGTCGTTCTTCCCTCTCGTCCCTCACCCCACCACCCAGAATGGCTGCGGCGAAACGGCTCGGGCCGGGGTCGCTGCCCAGTGGTCGACGAGTACGGGCGACGGTCGCTTGGCCGCGCATGCGGCCGCCTCCACCTGCCCAGGGCCGGCGCCGCCGACCGGCGATGGGCAATCCACGCCGACGATTCGAGTCATCGTGCCCCTCGCCCTCTCCAGTGCCGTCACGAGCGTGAAAGTGACGTGGCGGATGTCGGTGTCGGGATCCGAGTCCCTGGCGTGGTCGGGCGGCTGCCCGTCCCCGGTCCTCGATTCCCAGGGCAACGGATCCGACGATTGTTCCGCCATGGCGCAGTGGCTCGTGGGCATCGACGCCGTCTTGATCGACAAATCGACCGGAGTGGCGATTCGGGCGAGGCCCACCACCGGGTCCGGCGTCTACAATGAGTCGTACGAGAGCAGGTTCACCACGTGCTACCACTTCAACTGCACGAGCTCGAACAGCTCCCGTGGCGGGGCGGGCGGTTCTTTGACCAGGAATTGGACGGTCTCCTTCTACCTGAACGGTACGTTCGTGGCGGGCCATCCGTACCGACTTTGGCTCACCGTCACGGGCGGAGTCTATGCTTGGTACACGAACTCGTGCTCCGCGCTGGGGGTCGCCGGATCGTTTCCGAGTGTCCAGGCCCGGGCCCAGGTCAATATGGCCCGGTCCGGTTTCGTGGCCAATCTGACCTCCATCCAAATCTCGTAAGCTCCGCTTCGCACCGACGCGACCCGAGGGGATCCCGCCCAACCCGGACGGTTCCCCCTCGAGAAACGCGGAACTCGGCTCGGTCCGAGGAGGGCGTCCGAACTTTCCCGGAGAATCCTCCGACCGAACCAGGTCAACGCGATTTGACCGCGACGTTAACCCTCGGCTCCGGCCGTGGCCCTGCCGAGCACCCATGGCGGAATCGGAACTCCAAGTCTACGCCTCCGGCGGATGGTGGGCACGGAACGCCCAGTTGCTGAAGACCGCGTTCCGGATCCTGTTCGGCGTGATCTGGCTGATCGACGGTTCGCTGAAGTTCGCGGCCGGTTTCGTCTCCGCGTTCGCCGGATCGATCTCCGGGGACGGACAGCCCGGCTGGCTCGGCGGATGGTTCACCTTCTGGGCCAACACGGTCAGCTCGAACACCGCGTTCTACGTCTACCTGGTCGGCTCCCTTGAGGTCGCGCTCGGCCTCGCGCTCATCTTCGGGTTTATGCGGAAGGTCGCCTACGCCGGCGGCGCGATCCTCAGCCTGTTCATCTGGTCGGTCCCGGAAGGGTTCGGGGGCCCGTACGGCCCCGGCTCGACCGACATCGGCACCGGCGCGATGTACGCGCTCCTGTTCCTCGCGCTGATCCTGATCAACGCGACCTACGGCCCGAGCAAGTGGAGCCTCGACCACTGGATCGAGAAGCGGTTCCCCTGGTGGGCGAACCTCGCGGAGCTGAAGCCGGAACCCCGGGCCGGGCCGGTCCACCCGACGTCGGCCACGGTGCCGCCCGCGGACGCCTAGTCCGGGCTCACCGGCGGCCGGCGGACTCCGCCTGGTGGCGGGGCAACCGGACCGGCCGCTCGCCCGTGACCAGGTAGACAACCCATTCCCCGATGTTGACGGCGTGGTCGCTGAGCCGCTCCAGGTACCGGTTGATCAGGATGCACTCGGCCCCGGTCCTCGGCGTGACCGTCCGGCGGGCCATCCCGTCGATGATCAGCTGGAAGAGATCGTCGTGGAAGTCGTCGACCGCGTCGTCGTCCGCGTGGATGTGCGCGACCGGCGTCGCGTCCCGGGCCAGGTAGGCGTTGACCGCGGTCCGGATCATCCCGACCGTGAGGTTTCCCATCTCGCGAAGCTTCGGGAGGCTCTCCCGGCCGTCCCCTTCGCGGTGGAGCTCGTGGGCCGCCTCGGCGATGTCCTTCGCGTACCGGCCGATCCGGTCGAGGTCGGTCGTCACCTCGAGGGCGACCGTGATCGTCCGGAGGTCCTTCGCAACAGGGGCATGGAGCGCGATCGTTTCGACGCAGTTGCGGACGATCCGCTCCTTGAGGCCGTACACCTCGCGGTCGAGGGCGCCCACGTCGCCGACGACGCCGGTGTCCGGCGAGTCGAGGCCGGCGACGGCCCGCTCGATCGCCTGCACGCTGAGCGTCGCGATCGTCTGCATGTTCTCCTGGAGCTGGTTCAGCTCCTCGGAGAGCGCCTTCCGTTCCACCGTTCCGGCCATCGTTCCTACCCGAACCGTCCTGTGATGTAGCTCTCGGTCAGCTTCTCGGCGGGCCGCTCGAAGAGGTCGCGCGTCGGCGCGACCTCGACGAGCTTCCCGAGGTAGAGGAACGCCGTCCGGTCCGCGACCCGGGCGGCCTGCTGCATGTTGTGCGTGACGATGACGACCGGCACCTGGTTCTTGAGGTCGAAGATCAGGTCCTCGATCCGCGCGGTCGAGATCGGGTCGAGCGCGCTCGCCGGTTCGTCCATCAGGAGCACCTCCGGCTGCACGGCGAGCGCCCGCGCGATGCAGAGGCGCTGCTGCTGGCCGCCCGAGAGTTGGAGCGCGCTCTCGTCGAGCTTCTCCTTGACCTCCTCCCAGAGGGCGGATTTCTTCAG
>DASYOF010000067.1:0-2629 GCA_036007995.1 Thermoplasmata archaeon | reverse complement strand
ATCCGGCGCCTTCCCGGCGGACTGCAGGTACTCGGTGATGAGATCGTAGATCGAGGCGTGGTCGTCGCGCATCCGAACGTGGAGGTGCTTCCCGTCGTGTTCCGGGGCCTCGACGTCGTTCGGAGGGACCATCGGCGTTCGGAGCCGGGCGCGGCCTATAACTCCTCCCGGGCCGACGCGCCTTCGGGGAAGCTGGGTACACGTCGGCTACCGCCGGCGACCTCGTCGGCGTCGACCTCGCCTCGACGAAATCATTAACGCGCGGGCTCCGGTGGCCCGACGGATGCGCGGTGGGTGGCTCGTCCCGGCGAGCGCGGCCATCGCCGCCGTCGTCGGCTCGTTCCTCGGGATTACCATCACGCTCGCCGTGACCCCGAGCGCCACCGTGGGGTTCGGGGCGGGCGGCACCTCGCCCGGCCTTGACCTCCGCTTCGTCGCCTTGTTCTTCGGCGCACCCCTGGCGGCGGCCGCGGCCGCTTCGGCCAGCTTCGTGGGGCTGCGGATCGGCTCCCCGCGGGCCGGGGCGGTTGCCGGGACGCTCCTCGGCATCGCGGCCGCAGCGGTCGTCGGTGCGGAGACGGCGCGGATCGGGACCTGGTGGCTCAACTCGCTCCCGACCGACTCCAACCAGACTTCCGCGCTCCTCTGCTTTCTCGTCGCGCTGATGGGCACCGTGGCCGTCGCGCTGAGCCTCGAAGCGGTGCGCGACTCCCCCGGCGCTGGCGGGCGGGCGCGCTGGGCCGGACTCGCGTCGCTCACCGCCCTGACCGGCTTCTTCCTGGGGGCGTTCTCGGGGGGCCTCGCGGGAGGCCTCACGATCCTCGGAGGCCCGTGCACGGGGTACTCAACCGCGTGCAGCAGCCTCGCCGTGTCGTCGGCCATCGAGTCGGGGAGCTTGACGGGCGGATGGATCGGGGCCCTGACCGGGGTCGGCGTCGCCACGGTCGTCTGGGCAGCCACCCAGGGTCGTCGGTCCGGGACCCCCGTAGCCGCAGGGAATGGGCCTGCGGGTCCGTGAACGGGCGGACCGGTCGCTCCGGGGCTCGAGGGTGCTTTGCCCTAACGTTTCGGACGACCGGTTCCCGCGAGGGACGCACGCGAAAACCAAACCCCCGGCCCCGGCCCTCGGCCTGGCGGAGTTCAGGACCCCGCGACATCCCCCGCCTCAGGGCAGGAGGGGGGACCCTTCATCTAAGCGGCGGTGCGTGCCGAGTCGACCTCCCGTGTACGACCCGTCCGCCGCCCCGAGCCCCCCGGTCGCCGTCAGCAGCCCCGGGGCCCGGTACGCCTACCTAGTCGCGCGGCTCCGCAACCGGCAGATCACGATGGAGGAGGCGACGGAGCTGTTCTCGATCCAGCAGACGCTGATCTCCCGCGCGAGCGTGATGAATCAGGCGCCGCCTCCGCCGCCGGAAGAGGCGGCGGACGAGGCCCCGGCCCCTCCCCCCGCTCCCTCGGGGAACTCCTCGCCGTTCTCGGACGAGAACCTCGCCATGACCTTGCTCGCGATGGGGGTCGGCGCCGGTCTCCTCGCCGCCGTCGTGAAGCGCGCCCGGGATGGTCCGAAGCCGACCCGGTAGGGGCCTCCATGTCCGGGCCCCCGTTCCGATTCGCCCACCTCGCCGACGCCCACGTCGGCGCCTGGTCCCGCGACGCGGCCGTCCGGGGGGCGCTCCGGGAGAGCGTGCTCCGCGCGATTCGGACGGTGGGAGAGCGCGACTGCGAGTTCCTCCTGATCTCCGGCGACCTGTTCCACACTCCGGTGCCGGACCCCGCGGAGGTCGCCCCGGTCGCAGCCGCCCTGAAGGAACTGGTCGACGCCGGACGAAGGATCTACACCATCTACGGCTCGCACGACTACGTCGCCCACCGGACGAGCTGGCTCGACGTGCTCGCCGAAACTGGGCTGTTCCTGCGCGCGGCTCCGGAGGCCGTCCGGGCCGAAGGCGACCGGTGGACCCTGCCGTTCCTCACCGATGAGCCCGCGGGGGTCCGGATCGCCGGCATCTCGGGCCGGTCCCACGGGCTCGACCGCTCGTACTTCCTCGCCGTCGACTCCGAGGAGTTCCGGTCCGCGAGCGGATTCAAGGTGTTCCTGTTCCACGCCGCGGTCGAAGAGTACCTGCCGGACCACCTGCGCGAACACATTCGGGGGGTCTCCCTCGACGACCTCCCGGTCGGATGCGACTACTACGCCGGCGGCCACATCCACCGGACCTACGTGGGGAAGGGGCCCGAGGGTCGCGGACTCCTCGTGAACCCCGGAGCGGTCTTCGGAACGTCGGTCACGGACATCGAGGACGGGATCGCCGGCCGGTCGCACCGCGGCCTCGCGATCGTGGAGGTCCGGGACGGTCGGACGTCGCTCGAGTGGGTCGAGACCACCCCGAGGTCGCCGATGAAGGTGTTCGACATCGATGTCGCGGGCCGGACGGTCGAAGCGGCCCACGAGGAGATCGCCCGCGCCGTGGCCCGAGAGAACGTGCCGGGGGCCCTCCTGTTTCCCCGCGTCCACGGGACCCTCTCGGACGGATCGATCGGCGCCCTCGGTCTCGGGAAGCTCCGACCGACGGGGGACGGCGACGCGGCGACCGTCCACTGGGACCTCGCCGACGCCCAATCGGCGGCC
>DASYOF010000066.1:0-2861 GCA_036007995.1 Thermoplasmata archaeon | reverse complement strand
ACCCGTACGTGTGGGTGGGTGTCGTGAGGGTGCTCGTGGCCCCGTCCCCGAAGTGCCACGAGAGACTCACGGGAGAGGTGGCGTTCATCGGTGACGCCGAGAAGGTGTAGGTCAGCTCCGGGTGCCCTAGGGGAAGAACTGAGAGGTTGAGCACGAACCCTACCGTCACGGTCGTCGATAGCGAGACCGAGAGTCCGAGCGCGTCGCGGAGATTGAGGGCGAGCAAGCGCGCGCCCGCCAGGTTGTACGTGTGACGCGGGGCGCTAGCGAGAGAGGTCGTACCGTCTCCGAAGTTCCAAAGGTACGTGACGTTCGAGGACCCGTCCGCACTCCGGGCGCCGCCCACGAGCGTGGCGGTCGGAGCGACCGTGAACGGGGCAATCCCCGACGCGGGGAACGGCACGAGCCCGGCGTTGAGGGTATCGAACGCCCAGGTATCGTTCAGCGATTGGCGTCCGGTCCCGGCACTGTCATTCCGGCCCCCGAAGAACAGGACGTAACCATCGGTGGAATCGTAGATGAGGGCCGACGAGACCCGCCCGTTCGGCCCCATCCCGGCCGCGATCGGGACCCAACCGCCGCCGGCGAGCTCCCAGGCGTCCACGACCGGGTTGGGCTCGGAGTGGTTCAACCCGCCCGAGAGGAAGACCGACCCGTTCGGCAAAGTCGTCATCGCCGGCAGGTAGCGCCCGTCCGGCCCGGCCGGTACAGTGAGCCGCGACCAGTTCCCGTTGAACGTCCAGGTCGCGGCCGAATCGGAGCTAGCGAGACTTCCGCCGAACAGGACCAACCGCGAGCTATTGGCGTCGTACGCCATCGCCCCCCCGTTGATCGGTGGCGGGGCCGTCGCGGTCGAAACTCGAGTCCAGCCGCCGCTCCCGTACGACCAAGTGTCGTCGAGGGGGGTCCCCCCGGCGGTGCCCCCGAACAGCACAATCTCCCCCAGCGCCGGGTCGTACGCCATAGCCGCCTCCGACCGATCCGAAGGCGCCACCGGCGTGGCGAGCTGGGTCCAGTTCCCGGCCTTGAACAGCCACGTGTCGTTGAAGTACGGGGAACCCAGGCCATATTCGTAGCCACCGAACAAAACGACCCCGCTCAACGCGGGATCGTAGACCGCCGCCGCGGAGGAACGGGCGCTCGGCGAGGATGTCGGGAAGAGCTCCGTCCAATTTCCCCCCGCGAACGTCCACGTGTCACCGAGCCACCCGGCGCCGAGCGCATCGTAGCCGCCGAAGAGGAGGACGTACCCATCCGAAGGATCGTCCGCCAAGACGGCGCGATTCCGGCCCCCGGGGGCCGACCCGCTTCGCGTGATGTTGTACCAATGGGCGGCGGAACCTGAGGCGGCGGCGGGCGCGGCGCCAGTCCTAGTGTCAGAGACCGGCTGGGCCGTCTCCGTCTGAAACGCTCCGGTGCTCCCTGGCAGGAGGTGCAGTTGGTTGGCACTCGAAAAAAAGGGAACGAACAATACCAGAAAGGCAAGCGTGAGTGCGCCGCGCCAGATCCACCGGGCTAGAGGCCGTGGGCCCCGCACCATGGAACGCACCGGAGCATCCTAAGAAATACTCTTTATGGTCCCGGTTTCCCGACCGACGCCCGGCGCTTGGGACTCGTTCTGTGAGGCTCTCCCGTCGGACTTTCCCGCACCCACCCGCAGGCGTGCGGACCTCCGCCTGGGCACGACGCACTTCCGAGTCCCGGCATCGGGGCTCGACGAGCGAACCTCCGCCGGTGGTGCCGCGGGTCCCATGCGGGTTTCGGGTTCGGCCGCCACGCGAAGGCGCGGTCATCATATGCATATTCATATGTTGATAAAAGCCGGACCAGGGATCCCGGCCCACGGCCAGCTAGTGGCTGGCGTCCCGCCCCGATTACGAATTCGGGCGCCGGCCCGCCTGCGGGACGTGCGGCGTGGGCCCTCAGCCACTCCGACGAGAGGCACCTCCGACTCGCGCCTTGCCGGGCTGCCGAGTGAGTTCCCGAGCCTTCCGAACCGTGTCGACTCGGGTCCGACCCGATGCGGCGCTCCCCCGACGGTGCCGCCGGAGATGTCCCGCCGCCCTTCCGGACGCGCGACGCGCGCTGTCGGCGGCCTTCAGAATCCGCACGAGCGGCGGGGTGATCCACTAGAAACGACGTTCACAGTCCACCTAGGCAGATAGCTCCCGCGCGCCGCATAACCGGGGCCTTCGGCGGGGTTTCTAGGGCCAAAATCGGTTCGTATAACTCGTGTTATACAACTTCTCGACGGAGAATTGGGCCGAATCTCCAACCCCTGGCGGCCCCACTCCAGGGCCCTGCCCCCTACAGTCCAGCCCCACCCGCGACACCGACCTCTAGTCGCGCACATAGGAGAATCCGTCGCTCGGGTGCGCGACGGCGCACCCGGTGGGGCGGGTCGGTCACTTGGAACCCCCCGGGCGGATCCACGCTCCGGGCGGCCCCCAATCGCACCTCCGACGACCGGTGACCGAAACAATGCCACTTCGCACCACCAAGACGCCGAGATGCGCTTCTACACGTCTGTGGCGTTCAGGGTACGCAACGAGTAATCCGGAGCCGGCCGGGGACGTTCGGGAAGGCCGCCGTGCGGGAGGTGAACCACTCGTTGCAGCCGCTCGCGGCGAGCGCCCCGAGGATCATCCACGATAGGGCCGTCAATCCCTGCCCTCCATGCCTCCAACTCGCGGCCGCCGCTCGACCGGCCTTCTCGTCGAGGGGGAGGACCGTCAGGCCCCGACGTAGACGTTCGATAGCGGCCAGTCGACGCTCGAGGGCCCCACCCTTCTGCTGACGGGCGAACGCCTCGAGCTCGAACAAGTTGGCCTCCGTCGTGCAGAGTTCCTCTCCCGCCACCC
>DASYOF010000065.1:0-1788 GCA_036007995.1 Thermoplasmata archaeon | reverse complement strand
GTCCTCGACCCGGCGAACCCGTCGGTCGTCTACCGACAGGACCACGACGGCATCCACGTCAGCCGGGACTCGGCGGACAACTGGACCCGCGTGGGGAAGGCGCTCGACCACGATTTCGGCTTCGTGGTGACGGCCCCGAAGGCGCTGCCGGGCGAGGCGTTCTTCGCCCCGCTCGAGCCGATGTCCCGCCTCGGCGCCGGCGGTCAGCTCCAGGTGTATCGGTGGAGCGAGAAGAGCCGGAAGTTCACCCCGACGGTCAAAGGGAGGCCGTTCCCGGGCGACCTCGGGACCCACCGGGACGCGATGGACTCCGACTGGCTCGACCCCGCCGGGATCTACCTCGGCACGACGACCGGTCAATTGCTCGTCTCGCCCGACGGCGCGAAGAGCTGGCTCGAGGTCCCCTATCGGTTCCCGGGGATCCACTCGGTGACCGTCGCACCGGCGGCGTAGGCCGCCGGCCCCCCGATGGCCTCGTCGGCGTCGGGGGGCGGGTCCTTCGAGCTCGTCAGCGGACCGGACCTCGGCGGGGGATTCCTCCACCAGCTGACGGTCGAACGGTTCTCCGGCGTCAACCGGTTCGTCTTCCACGCCCAGGACGGCGGTCCGGACGCGAACGGGCCGCCGAAGGGAACGCCCGCGCCGTTCGGCTGGCGGCTCTCCGGGACGATGTGCCCGATCGGCGGCCGGGCGTGCTGGCACCGAGAGTTCACGCTCCCGGTCGAGGAGTCGCTCCGCGTACGGACGGCGTACAACCGGACCCGGTTCGTGATGGAGGCGATGCTCGGCCACGAGTACGGTGGCGTGCCGCTTCCGCTGGAGGCCGCCATCGGGGAGCTCGTCGACCGTCTGAACGCCGTCGAGGGACTGCCGTGGTACGTCGGCGGCTCCGCCGGACTCTGGCTGCGCGGCGCTCCCTTGGCCCCCCACGACGTCGACCTCGGGACCACGCCGGAAGCGGTCGCGCGGGTCGCCGAGGCGCTGAAGGACTTCGTGATCGAGCCCGCCGCCCCGACCGAGTGGGGCGGGCGACCGATGCTCGCGGCCCGCGCATTCGTTGGCACCGTCCGCAACGGAGTCCGGGTCGAGTGGGGCGTGCCGACCGGACCGGACGTCTGGGAGCGGGAAGGCGAGTGGACCGTGCTCGGGCACCGGGAGCCGCCCGAGCGGCTCGACTGGCACGGACGGAGCGTCCCGGTCGTTCCGCCCGAGTGGAGTCTCGTTCGATGGGCCGAGGCCGGCCGGACCGCCCACCTCGAAGTTGGCATCGCCTGGCTCCGAGACCACGGTGCCGACCGCCCGAGGCTCGAGCGCGTGGTTCGCGGCTCGGCGCTCGCCCCGGCGGCGCAGCGCGAACTTCTCGGCCGGTTCTGACGGGGCCTTCGGGGCCGTCTGCGCGTCAAGGCTCAGGTTCATAGCCGAAGCCGTGGGCCTCGCATCGGATGGCCGCGCTTGTCGTCCCGACGCTCGAACACCTGACCCCGCACGACCTCGTCACCTACTCGCGCTGTCCGCACGAGATGGAGCTCCACCGCTCCGAGCGGGCGTCCCAGCTGGCCGGGAGCCCGGTGGCGCCGAAGACGCCGATAGGAACCCGGCCGGAAGCCCGGTCGCCGTTGTTCTCCCCGCCGGGGCACTCGGTCCAGGTGTTCGAGGGTCGGATCGATTTTGGTCCGCTCGACCGGCTCGTGTACGTCGACGCTGGAGAGCGCGGGCTCCCGGTGCTGTTCGCCCCCGAGCACACCGAGCCCGAGCCGAAGCTGGCCGGCCGGAACGGCACGCTCGTCG
>DASYOF010000064.1:0-1917 GCA_036007995.1 Thermoplasmata archaeon | reverse complement strand
CCGGAACATAGGTTCATCTACGATCTCGGCCGAACCTCCGTTCGGAACTGCCCGCCTCGGCCCGCCCCCGGTCTCGGGGGGGATTCTCGAGGCGGAGCGAATTCAAAGGGGGTGAATACATCAATGTCAGAAATCGTCTGGAAACGGCTCGGCCACCTGTTCGGGTGGCTCGGCGGGGCGCTCATCGGGCTCGGGGCGCTGGTCGCGCTGATCTTCGGGACGGTCGTCCTCGCGTTCGGACACCCGCTCGCGGCGATCGGCGCGATCAGCACGGCGCTCGTGCTGTTCGTCGTCGCGGTGCTCGCGATCGTCTTCGCGAGCCTCGGTTGGCGGGAGGGCACGGAAGGGTCCAGCGTCGCCGGCGTGCTCCTCGTCATCCTCGCGGTGGTCGGTTGGGCGACGCTCGGTCTGGGGGCGAACGTGCTGGCGCTCATCGGAGCGCTGTTCGTCTTCCTCGCGGGCGTCCTCTACCTGATCGAGCCGGCCCGCAAGGTCGTGACCGCCGCCGTGCCGGCGTGAGGGCCCCTTGGGTCCCGCCGAGCGGCGTCGAGCACCGGCCAACCCGTTCCCGCCTCCGGGCGGAGACCGCCGCCCCGGATCCGCCGGCGGCCCGGGGCGCGACGGCCGAGAATTTCTTTCGGTGGGGTTTATCTACCGCGGCCCAGAGCGAGTAGCGTGAACCCACCGCGGGGTGTCGAGGATCCGATCTCCGCCATCTTCGACCTGTCGGACCGGGTCGCGCAACTCGCGCCGACCGTCCGCCGGATGTACCGGTACACCGCCTCGATCCTCGTCCTCTGGATCCTGCTGCTCGGCTTCGTGACGCTCATTACGGTCGGCTCCAACCTCACGATCGCGATCCTGTCGGTGATCGGCCTCGTCGCCGGATTCATCGCGCTGTCCCTGCTGCGCCAGACCGACGGGTTCTTCCGGTCGTTCGTCCAGCGACACCGGGCGATCCGGCTCCTCCGGGAGGCGGACCCGATCGTGCACGTCCCCGCCGGCCGAACGCCCGTCGAACGACTCGGCCGGTACCTCGCCCAATCGAGCCCGGCGATCGAATCGTACCTGACGGAGCACCCCGAGGCGCTCCGCTACCGTACCGAGTTCCCCGGCCACGGGCGCCCCGTCGCCTTCGAGCTCGTCATCGAGCGACCGGCCGGCGCCCTCTGGCGCTACCTCGGACGGGGGGACGCGGGCTTCGCCGTCCTCGCCCGCCTCGGCCCGGAAGCTCCGACGACCGCCGACTTGGCCCGCCTGGCCGACGACGCCCAGGCGGTCGTGGGACGCCTCTCAGCCGCGCCGGTGCGCCTCATCCTCCTGAGGACCGGGACGGTCCCGCTCCCCGAGGACGTCTACGAGTGGGCCGTCGGCCGGCCCGCCTTCCTCGCGCGGGGGTTCGCCCGGTACCGGGTCGCGACGGAGATCATCACCGAAGGACCCGACGGCACGTACGATTTCGTGCCGTACGTCCTCGGCGTCCCCTAGCGCCGTGCTAGCCGAGCCACTCCGGCGACCGGACGTACCGGTAATGCTCCGCGAGTTCGCGTCCGTACAGCTCGTGGTAGAGGCGGTGGTACCGGCGCAGGTGCTCGGCCCCGGCCGGGGTGATGCGGACATCGTAGCCGCGCTCATCCTTCCGGACCACGGCGTACCGTTCGGACGTGAGGTACCCGAGGACCTTCTCCGTCATGTGGGAGTTCGAGCGGATCGCGTGGAGGATCTCCTCCTTCGTCACGCGACCCCGGTAGGCGTCGAGCGCGACCCGGACGCGCTCGGCCAGTCCTTCCTGGTCGAGGTCGAGGTTCAGCTCGGCGAACAGACGCGAGAGGGCGATGTAGGCGTAGACCCGGTACCCTTTGTAGCGGCGCTCGGAGGACGCGGCCTCCCGGGCGTCTCCCCCGACCACACGGGCGA
>DASYOF010000063.1:0-6876 GCA_036007995.1 Thermoplasmata archaeon | reverse complement strand
GCGATCTTGCCGCGCGCCTTCGACAGCCCCGCCTCGAGCTCGAACCGCGCCTGGGACCATCGGTACATCGATTCCGGGTAGACCGCCTCGTAGAGGAGCGCCCGACCGCCGCTCGTCGCCTTCGCCGAGCGGACCGTCCGTTTGAGCCGGTCCTTGACGGCGTCGTAGAACCGGGTGCCGGGAACCGGGACCGCGATCGAGACCGAGTACTCCTCCGGGCTGAACTTCCGGAACAGCCGGAGCGTCGCCTCGATGTCCTCCATCGTTTCGCCGGGGTAGCCGAGCATCAGGAACCAGAACTGTCGGATCCCCTCGCGGCGGAGCGCCTCGGCCGCCCGCTCGACCTGCGAGAGCTTCGTCCCCCGGTTCATCGTGTCGAGCATCCGCTGGCTGCCGGACTCGACGCCGACGTACACGCGTTCGAGCCCGGCGGCCCGCATGCGCTTCAATAGGTCGGGCTTGAGCAGGTCGACCCTCGCGAGGCACTCGAACCGTACACCGAGCCGCTCGGCGTCCATCTGGCCCAGCAGCTCCTCGAGCCACGCGCGCTGGATGCCGAACACATCGTCGCAGAAGCGAACGTAATCGACACGGTACCGGTCGCGGAGCGCGCGAAGCTCCTCGATCACTCGGCCGACCGACTGTTGGCGGAACGACCGGCCGAACGTCGGCTTCGAGCACCAGGCGCAATCGAACGGGCAGCCCCGCGAGGTCAGGACCGCCATCCGGCGATCGCCGCTGGTCCGCTCCCAGGCCGACAGGTACCGCCCCATGTCGACGAGGTCCCAGGCCGGCAGCGGGAGCGCGTCGAGATCCGGCAGGAACGGTCGCGCCGGGCCGCGGACCACACGACCGTTCGCTCGGGTCGCGAGACCGGCGATCCCGCTCGGGTCCGCGCCAGCGGCGACGCGCCAGGCGAGTTCCGTGAGCGTCTCCTCGCCCTCCCCGAGCGCGGCGGCGTCGAAGGCGTCGGCGAGGTACGTCTCGGGGCGGGTCGCGGCGTCCGGCCCGCCCGCGACCGAGTACACGCCGGCGCGGCGGGCCGTTCCGGCGATCGCGAGCGAGCGGGCGAGCGTGAGCGTCTTCGTGTGGACGCCGACCACGTCCGGGCCGAACTCGCGGATCGCGTTCGCGACCGGTCGGCTGTCGCGGGCGAACGTGAGGTCGACGACCGAGACGTCGACCGCATGCGTCCGCAGGTAGGCCGCGAGGGTCAGGACGCTGAGCGACGGATACAACTCGACGAACTTGCGTTCCATCGGGTCGTCGCGGGCGAGGTACGGGTCGACGAGGAGAACCCTCGGATTCCGCGCGGGCGACTTAGCGGGCACGGAGCCCTCCGGCCCGGGCCACCTTGCCCGGCGGCATCGAGAGGGCGCCGACAGGGCAGTAGGGGATGCACCACCCGCAATCGGTGCAGTTGTCGAGCACCGCGAGCCGGGTCCGGTCGAGCTCGAGCGCGTTCGGGGGACAGACACCGGTGCAGAGGCCGCAGAGGACGCAACAGTCCGGGTCGACGACGATCACGCGGGGGTCGCGCCTCCCGCCTCCCAGGTCGCCTCGGAGGGCGCGGCGGTCCCGGTGAGCGCGCGGCCGAGCGCCGCGAAGCCGGTCAACGCGCACTTGACGCGAACGGGCGAGAGGGGGATCGCAACGAGCTTCAGCACGTCGTCCCGGGTGAGCTTGCGCACGTCCTCGAGGGATTTTCCCGCGACCTTCTGGGTGAGCATCGACGCGCTCGCCATGCTGATCGCGCAGCCGTCGCCGTGGAAGCGGACCTCCGCGACCGCCTGCTTCGCCTCGTCGAGCTTCAGCTGGAAGGTGATGTGGTCGCCACAGTTCGGGTTGCTCTCCTCCCCCGACAGGTCGGGGTGGACGAGCTCACCGAAGTTCTTGGGGGCCCGGTAGTGCTGGAGGATGATCTCCTGGTACATGTCGTAGGCCATCGAGCGCACCCGGAAGGGGAGTCGTCGCCACGACTATAATGGCTTCCGGAGGGGCGCTTACCTCGGCACCACCGGCCCTCGTGCGGGAAGACGGGCGCCGAACGCGCCCGCCGTTCCTCACGCCGGAGCGGTGGTGATCTCCGAGTTGCCCGCCGAGGGGAACCCCGGAGCCGGTCGCTGGGGCGTCGCCACGAGCGACCGCGGCTTGTTGGCCGGTTTGGGAGCCTCGGGAGGCGACGGAGTTCGCTCCCGGGAGATGAGTCCGGCGGACTGGAGCTCGTCCCGGATCTTGGCGACCGCGCGGGACAGGTCGGACGGGCGGCGCGCCCCGGTGCAGACCATCTTCCCGCTTCCGAAGAGAAGCATGACGACGCGCGGGTCGTCGAGGCGGTAGACGAGCCCGGGGAACTGTTCCGGTTCGTATTCCACGCGCTCGAGACCGAGGGTGAGCGCGATCACGTTGAGGTCGAGCTCCCCGCCGAGGTCGGAGGTCGCGACGATGTTCTGGATGTCGATCTTCGGGCTCGCCACGACCTTCTGGCCGGCTTTGCGAACCTTGGCGGAGACCAGCCGGATCGATTCCTCGACCTGCTTGAGGCTTTTGCCCCCGGTGCAGACGACCTTGCCGGAGTGGAACAGGAGGATCGCCGTGCGGGGATCCTTCAGCCGGTAGATCAGTCCCGGGAACCGGGTCGGTTCGTATTCGGCGCCGTCGAGCTCAATCGCGATCTTCGCCAGGTCGAGTTCGGTTCCAAGGGCGGTGGAAGCGACGACGTTCTCGATTCGGACGTGAATCGGATTCATGTATTTAAAGTATTTATACTACTATATAACGTCAGCCCTCCAAGCCCCGGGAGCGACGACCGCCCTCCGAAGTCCGACCGGACGGTCGATTCGCTCGTCGGGCACCCGACCACTCGACCCCGAGCCGAACCTGCGTCCCCTCGTCGAGTCGAGCGGGCCACGGGCGGCTCGTGGCGGGTCGTCTGGCTCGGCGCCGGGGTGGCCGCTTCCGTCGAGGAGAGCGTCCCGGCGCTCGCTTAATAAACACCTTCCCGTGACTAATTCGAAATGGCCGTCGCCGCCAACCGGTACGAGGCGTGGCTCTCTCCGGAGCAGATCGACCGGCTGTCGAAGAGCCGGCACGAGCCGTCGCCGCTCACGAACCAACGCCGGGAGGCGTTCGAGCAGTTCCTCGAGCTTCCCCTCGAACCGAACCCGCTCTACCGGAAGTACGGCTACTTCTCCGGCGTCGACCTGACGGGACTCGACCTCGGCGTCACGGGCTCTCCGGTCCCGGGCGTCGCGTCCGCGCCCCGGACCATCACCGTGATCCACGACGTGTCGGGCAGCCGATTTGATGTTCCCGAGGAACTGCACCGCGACGGAGTTCGGCTCGACCCGATCGAACGGGTCGTCGAGGAGGGCGGCGCCGCCCTGACCTCGTTTTTCGGGATGGCGGAACCGGCGACCGAACGACTGTCCGCGTTCGCGGTCGCGACGACGAACCGCGGGTACCGGGTGACCCTACCGGACCGTCTCGCCGCGCCGGTGCGACTCCGGGACGTGACGGTTCTGTCCGTGGCGCACGAGGCCCTCTCCGTGCGGCGGACGATCCGCGCGGGGCGGGGGACCCGGCTGCTCGTCAGCGAAGAGGCGCTCTCGACCGAGGACGACCCCGGCCACCAGCGGCTCCTCGCCTCGACCACGAGCGTCGACGTCGCCGACGACGCGCACGTCGCCTACCTGACGCTCCACGCCCCGGACTCCCGGGCGATCTCGGTCTTCCAACGGTCCGCGGTGATCGGGGCCCAGGCGCGGCTCGCGTGGGTCTGGGCCGGGTACGGGGGATTCCGCACGAAGGCCCGAAACACCTCGACGCTCGCCGGGACCGCCGCCGACCTCGAGGACCTGCAGGCGTTCTACGGTCGAGCCGCCCAGGCGTACGATAGCGGGGTGACGATGCGCCACGTGGGAACCGACACGCACGGCGAGTCGATGACCCGCGGGGTGTTCACCGACGACGCACGCGGCATGAGCCGCGGGCTCGTCCGGATCGAGAAGGAGGCCCGGAAGACCCTCAGCTTTCTCTCGGAACACGCGATGCTGCTCTCGCGCGGCGCGCGGTCCGACACGATCCCGATCCTCGAGATCCTCTGCCGCGACGTCAAGGCGACCCACTCCTCCTCGGTCGCGCCCGTCGACGCGGAGAAGGTGTTCTACCTCGAGTCCCGCGGGGTCTCCCGGTTCGACGCGATCCGGCTCATCGGCGAGGGGTTCCTCTCCCACGTCCTCGACCGCGCCCCCGTGCGGGACCTCCGCGACATCCTGTACCCGTACCTCGCCGCCCGTTGGGAAGGCCGGCCGATCCTGTACGGCTCCGCCGAGGTCGGCGTTCTCCCGCCGCTCGAGTTCGCGGCCCGGAGCGGCGCCGACGAATGGCGGTTCGACGCGAAGCTTCGGTAGGGACCGCACCGTGCCGCTGGTCCTCGACCCGGACCGTCACTCCGCCGACCAGCTCCGCGAGCTCCTCGCCGACCAGCGGGAGAGCCTCACGTCGCTCCTCCCGCGCCTCACCCCGGCGCCTCCGGGCTATCGGGATCCCGCGAGCCTCCGGACGGCCGTCGACCTGGTTTCCGACGCCTTGGCGGTCGTCGATCGACTCGCCGGGCCGGACGCCGACCGAACGGAGCTCGCGAGCGCGGTGAACGTCGCCTACTCGGCGGTGCTCGCCGCCATCGACCTGATGAAGGTGCACTCCGGCGGCCCGCTCGTGCCCCAAGGCCCGAAGGCGAAGAGGTAGGGATCCGCCGGGCCGACGCCTACCCGACGGCGCCCGCCATCTCGAGCTGGATGAGACGGTTCAACTCGAGCGCGTAGTCGACCGGGAGCTCCTTCGCGAACTCCGCGAGGAACCCCATCAGGATCAGGTGGATCGCATCGGACTCCGTGAGCCCGCGGCTCATCAGGTAGAAGATCTGCTCCTCGCCGATCTTCCCGACGACCGCCTCGTGGGTGATCGTCGCGTCCTCTTCGTGGATCTCGTTGTACGGGTAGGTGTCCGAGCGGCCCTCTTCGTCGGGCAGGAGGGCATCGCAGCGGACCGCCGCCTTCACGCCCGTCGCGCCGGGCGCGACGTGGAGAAGTCCCCGGTAGCTCGTCTGCCCGCCGCGGATGGCGATCGACTTCGCGATGATCTTGCTCGAGGTGTCCGGCGCCGAGTGGACCGCCTTGGCCCCGGAGTCGATGATCTGTCCGCCGGAGGCGAACGCGACGGAGAGGATGTCGGCGCGCGCGCCGCGGCCGCGGAGGTAGACCGACGGGTACTTCATCGTCACCTTGCTGCCCATGTTGCCGTCGACCCACTCGACGAGCGAGTTCTCGTAGGCGACCGCGCGCTTCGTGACCAGGTTGTAGACGTTCTTCGACCAGTTCTGGACCGTCGTGTACCGGACCTTGGCGTACGGCTCGGCGACGACCTCGACGACCGCCGCGTGCAACGAGTCGGTCGAGTAGACCGGCGCGGTGCACCCTTCGATGTAGTGGAGCTTCGAGCCCTTGTCCCCGATGATCAGCGTCCGCTCGAACTGGCCGACGTTCTTCGCGTTGATGCGGAAGTAGGCCTGCAGGGGGATCCCGGCGTCGACGCCCGGCGGGATGTAGACGAAGCTGCCTCCCGACCAGACGGCGCTGTTCAGGGCCGAGAACTTGTTGTCGTTGTACGGGACGATCTTGCCGAAGTACTTCCGGAGGATGTCCGGATGCTCCTTGACCGCCGTGTCGGTGTCGGTGAACAGGACGCCCTTCGCGGTGAGGTCCTCCCGGATCTTGTGGTAGACGGTGCCGCTATCGTACTGGGCGCCGACGCCTCCGAAGTAGTCCCGCTCGGCCTTCGGGATCCCGAGCTTGTCGAACGTGTTCTTGATGTCGGCCGGGAGGTCTTCCCAACTCTTCTTCGTGTCCCCCTCGGCGAGCGGGTTCGCATAGTACGTGTACGCGTCGAAGTCGATCTCATCGAGCGACGGGCCCCAGTCCGGCATGGGGCGGGAGACGAAGTGGTCGTACGCGCGAAGGCGGTACTGGCGGAGCCAATCCGGCTCGTGCTTCAGGTCGCTGATCTTCTCGACGACCTCGCGGTTGAGCCCCTTCGCCGTCCGGACCTTGTACGTCTCGGGGTCCTTGAAATCGTACCGAGTGTAATCGAGCGGTTGGAACGTCGGGGACGTCTGCGACATGAATGTCCTCAACGGATTCCATCACATCAACGTATTTAAATGGTGAGTCGCGACCGGGGCGACAGGCGCTGACCGTCAGCCGGCGTCGCACGGCCCCTCGTTTGTCGGTGGTTGCGCGACAAGCTTCGGGGGAGGCGCTCGCGAAGATCTACCGTTCGGTCGATGCGACCGCATCGCGCGGGGCGAGGAAGTGCCCGGTCGCCTGGTCGATCGCGGAAGACTTCCCGTGCGGCCCTCCCCCAAGTTGCCTCCTCCGGCCCTCCGAGCGCCCCGAAGTTCGTCGTCGCCGGACTACGGAGGCGTTGATCGGCGAGATTGCGGTTGGAAGTGGGAACCGGGCGGGCTCGACTAGCGCGTTACGCCGCGAAGACCTGGAGTACCTTGCCGAGAGCCCCTACGAAGACGTCCATCTCCTCCGCGGTGTTGTAGAGGTACGGACTCGCGCGGGAGAGCGCTGGGACCCCAAGCCGCTCCATGAGGGGTTGGGCGCAGTGGTGACCCGAGCGGATCGCGACCCCCTCTGCGTCGAGAATGCTCGCCACGTCGTGAGGATGGACCCCCTCGAGTGAGAAGGAAAGGACCGCCTCGCGCTCCGGACCGAGCGGCGGGCCGTAGAACCGGACCTTCGAGCCGAACCGGTCGGCGGCCGCCTTCATGGTCCGGGCGGCGAGGGCCTGCCCGTGGGCCGCGAGCGC
>DASYOF010000062.1:0-2060 GCA_036007995.1 Thermoplasmata archaeon | reverse complement strand
GACCCGAGTGGTCGGACTCGTCCGAGGCCCCTCCCGCGGCTCGGGAGACAATCGCCCGGCCGCCGGTTCTCTTGGGCCGTCGGCCGAATCTTCCCGCCGAACCGGGCCTGCTTTACGGACGGCCGGAGGCGTCTAGGGTCCGCTGCCCCTTCGGGCGCGGCCCATCCGACGACTTCGACTTGAGCGGCCAGGCGCCTTCGCGGTCGAGGAGCCAACGCTTCCGCCAGAGGCCGAGTCCGAATCCGGTGAGGTCCCCGGCGTTCCCGACGACCCGATGACACGGGACGATGATCGGGATCGGGTTGCGGTGCATCGCGCCGCCGACCGCGCGGGCGGCCCCGGCGTGGCCGGAGCGCTTCGCGAGTTCCCCGTACGTCACCGTCTCCCCCGCCGGGACTCGCATCAACTGGCGCCAGACGCTCCGGTCGAACTCCGAGCCAATGTCGGGTTCGGCGTCGAGCTCGAAGGCGGCCCGGGACCCGCGGAAGTACTCGGCCAGTTGGGACGGAGGCGAACCCTTCGGGAACGGCGACCGTCGTCGGTGCGCCCCCTCCGGGACGGTCTTCTGTTCGTGACCGTGCTCCAGTAGATCGACGAAGCGGACCTTCTCGCCTTCGTAGACGACCCGGAAGGTGCCGATCGGGGTGGCGACGTCGGCGAACTCGACGTGGGCCTCCATGGACGGGCGACGACGACCCAGCATATCTCGGTTCGCCCGGGGTCTTGGAACGCCGGTCGACGGAGATCGTCCGGTCAGGCGAGGCCGGTCGGCGTGATCCGGAATTCCGCCGCGCCCTCCGGTAGGGAGCGGTGTTTGACCAGGACCGCCCGTCGGCGCGCGCCGGGGAGCCGGTCGATGCGGAGGATCGTCTTCGCCGCGTGGTTCACGAACGACCCCCCGAGTGGCTCGAGCTCGCTGGTACGTTGATTGCGCCACACCTGGTTCGTGAATAGGACGGGCACGTGGCCACCGATCGCGGTCGCGACGAGCTCGGCGAGCTCCCGCCCGAGCGCCTGGCGTCCGGCGTCCTCGTCGTCGCCGGAGAGGGTCAACCGGTAGTAGAACGTCGCCGAGTCGAGGACGATCAGCCCGACGGGCCGCTTGCCGTCCCGGGCGAGCGCGCACGCCGAAGTGACCGCGGTCGTCTGCTCGGCGAGGCTCTTCGGCGTGGCGAGCAGGAGCCGCTGGAGCACCTGCTCGACGTGGCCGTGGGCGATCGCCTCGAGGCGGTCGACGCTGACCCCCTCGGTGTCGATGTAGCAGACCCACCGGTCCGCGAGCGCGAGCCGCGTCGCGGCTTCGAGGCAGATCAGCGTCTTCCCCGAGCCGCCCTCGCCGTACAGCTCGGTCAGGCCGTCGGTCTCGAGGCCGCCGCCGAGGAGCGCGTCGATCGGCCCGACGCCGGTCGGGCAGCGGTCGGCGGGCATCCGGGCCGGGGACGCCCGCCCCCACCTAAAAGCGCCGCCTCGCCGATGGACGGTCAGCCGATCGGGTAGCGCGTGCCGAGCTCCGGCGACTCGGTCCGCTTCGCCCACCCGACGAACGCCTCGGGGTGCTCGGTGTGGACGGGGTACACGGTCCCGGGGGCGATCTCCCCGACGATCCCCTCGAGCTCCTTCCCCGAGGCGTGGCCGGAGGCGTGGTACTGGTGGAGCTCGAGGCCGAAGTGGTCGAGCCAGCGCCGGAACATCTTCTCGTCGAGGTCGTCCTCGCTGAACGGCTCGGACATCGAGCGGATGTACGGGCTGCCCGCCTCCGGTCGCAGGTCGATCAGCTCCGCGAAGTGGCTCATCTCGAGCGAGAGCAGGAGCTCCGACCCGTGCTCCCGCACCCAGGTCGCGTCGACCGCGTCGTCGAGGAACGGTCGCTCCCAGGGGAAGTAGCGGGACTTCGGCCGACGGTACACCTTCAGGCCGTGGGTCGCCCCCGGCACGGGGATCGGGATCGAGGGGAACGTCGCGTGGGTCGCGCTCAGGAGGTAGGCGGTGCGGAGGGAGACGACCAGCGAGCGCCGCGCCGCCTGGGCCGCGGCGTAGAGCGTGGCGAACCGGTCCAGGTC
>DASYOF010000061.1:0-7673 GCA_036007995.1 Thermoplasmata archaeon | reverse complement strand
AGCGAGACGAAGAAGAACGGTCCGAGGATGAGGAACGGAACGAGCCCGATCGAGAACGTGAGGTGGGCGCCGAAGGCGACGACCCCGAAGGCGATCATGAGCGCCGCCGAGAGGAACGTGAGCACGATGTACCAGAGCGCCTTCGCGGTCAACCACTCCCCGCGCGTCAGCGGGGTGAGCGACAGCTGGCGGAACAGGTGGTCCTTCCGGTACGTCGAGGAGATCTCGACGAGCGAGAACATCGGGCTCGTGAGGATCGAAAACCCGATCAGCCCGGGGACGAGGTAGTCGATGTACTTGTACACCTGGCTGCCGACCTGCAGTTCCTGCACGCCGACGATCTCGGTCCCGTTCGACGCCTTCAGGTTGTAGAAGTTCGCGACCCCCTCGATCGCGCCGGCGGCGATCCCCCCGCTCGCCTGGTCCTGCGGGTCGGTGAAGAGCGTGACGTTGATCGACGTGTGGTTGGCGTACGCCGACTGGAACCCCGCCGGTACGATGAGCCCGACGGTGTACCCCTGCTGGGCCAGCCAGCTCGCGAACCCCAGGTTCGAGGGCGGGGACACGACGTCGACCTTCACCGCGCCGGACTCGTTGAGCGAGTTCAGGAAGGCGACCGACGCCGGGGAGTTGTGGTCGAAGTTCTCCGTGTAGAGGGTGACGGCCGACGCGCCCGTTCCCGAGAAGATCAGCCCGAACAGGCCGATCAGGATGATCGGGAAGACGAGGGCGAAGAACAGCCCGACGCGGTTGCGGATGTACCCGCGCGCGAAGACGCTGAAGTCGGCCAGGATCCGTCGCGGCTTCACGGCTTGGTCCCTCCGCCGAGAACCCCGTCGTCCATCCGGCCGACGAGGCTCACGAACACGTCTTCGAGCGTGTCGCTCGCGGTGGCGAACCCCTTCCAGGGAATCCCGCTCGCCTCGATCGCCTGGAGCACGACGAGCGCGTCGGACTTGTCCCGCATCGGGATCGAGATCTGACCGTCCTCGACCGTGACGTCCCGCTTCAGGTGGGACCGGAGGTACTCCCCGAGGGACGGCGGTCCGTCCACGGTGAGCCGCTCGGGCTTGCCGTGGTCGCGGATGATCTCGGCGGGCGTGCCCTCGGCGATGATCTGGCCGTGGTGGATGATCGCGACCTGGTCGGCGAGCAGCTCGGCCTCTTCGAGGTAGTGGGTGGTGAGGAAGATGGTCCGCCCTTCCCGGCGGAGCTCCCGGATCACGTCCCAGATCCCCCGGCGCGCTTGCGGGTCGAGACCGGTCGTGGGTTCGTCGAGGAAGCAGACGGTCGGGGAGGCGACGAGGGCGAGGGCGAGTCCGAGCTTCTGCTTCTGGCCGCCGGAGAGCACGTCGAAGTGCGCGCTCGCCTTGTCGAGCAGGGCGACGCGTTCGAGGAGCGACTTCGCGTCGACCTCGACTCCGAACAGGGCGGCGTAGTACTCGATCGCCTCCTTCGGGGTCGTCTTCTCGAAGAATCGGAAGTCCTGCGGGATGACCCCGATCTTCCGGTGGAGCGTCGCGCCCTCGGTCCACGGGTCGAGGCCTAGCACGGTGACGTCGCCGGAGGTCGCGCGGCGGAGGCCCTCGAGGATCTCGACGGTCGTCGTCTTCCCGGCCCCGTTCGGGCCGAGGAAGGCGAACACCTGGCCCTCGTTGACGGTGAAATCGATCCCGGCGACGGCGGTCAGGTCCCCGTACTTCTTCGTCAGGCCGCGGACCGTGATTGCCTCGCCCATCGACGGGGCGGCGGACCGCCCCGCGCTTATGACGGTGGCGTGGTCGGCCGGAGCGACAGCGTGCCGGGCCGGCCCGGGGCGAGTCCCACCGACGCGTGGTCGCCCGCGAGCACGATCGGCCACGGTCCGTCCCACCGCGCGTCCACCTGGCCGGGGGTCCAGTCGAGGTCGAGGGTGCCGCCGCCGAGCCGGAGCCCGTGGAGCGAGGCGGAGCGCCACGAGGCGGGGATCACCGGGCAGCAGCGGACGGTTCGGCGTTCGAGCGTCGGGGTGAGGCCCCAGAGACCCTCGAAGATCGTCGTCAGGAACGGTGCGACGCTGAAGCCGAGGAGAAAACACGAATCGAACGCGGTCGGTGCGTCGCCGCGGTAGCACTCGTTCGCGTACCCGTTCTCCGTGACAACCCGGTTCGCGAGACGATCCAAGTACCGGACGCCCGCGTCCGCGCGTCCGGTCCGGAACGCGGCCGCGGCGGCCCACGCGGTCGCGATCGGCCACACTTGACCGTCGTGGTAGGCGAGAGGGTCGTACGCCGGATCGTCGGTCGAGAGGGTTCGGACGCCCCAGTCGGTGGTGAGGTCGCTCTCCTCCGCCCGCTCGCTCACGGAACGCGCCATCGCGTCGTCCAACACCCCGGTCACGACCGCGCGGAGCGCGTTGGGTCGCACGTTCTCCCGTCGTTCCCCGGACCGTCGGATCGAATCGACCAGGTACCGCTGCGCCGGCCAAAGATACGACTCGGTGAGCCGCCGCTTCGCGGCGGAGGCCCGGGCGTCCAGGTCGGCGACGTGGCGGCCCCCGCGGATCCGTTCGAGGTCGGCGAGGGCGTCGAGGCACTCCCACCAGAGGACCTGGAGGTCCACGGCGTGGTCGCGCCGGTCGCTCGAGTCCCAGATCGTCGTGTCGTACGCGTCGATCCCGTAGTGCACCCGGCCGAACTCGTCGGCCGCGTCCTTCATCACCTCGACCTCGCCGCCGTTCGTGAACAATCCGGACCCCGGGTCGAGCTTGCTCGTTCCCCAGTCGAGTACTTTGGCGAGCGCCGACCGGTACGGGTCGGCCCGGCCGGGGTCGCCGGTGTGGCGGACGAGCCGTCGGACGATCCCGGGATAGTAGAGCGTCGTGTCGGACGTGCCGTAGAGGAAGATCGGGCCGGGGGACAGCTGCATGGGAAGCTCCCCGGTCGTGCCCCCGAGCAGGGCGACCGTGTTCGGAGCCTGGAACCGGAACGCCGTTCCGAGCGTCGCGACCACCCGTTCGATGTCGCCCATCCAGAGCACCGCCGGGAGCATCCAGCCGATGTCGCGGAACCAGAGCGCCGAGTACCAGGGATAGCCGGCGACGAGCCCGCTCATCCCGGGTTCGGGATCGCTGTACAGGGCCCGGAGCGCGCCGGCCGCGAGACGGTACCCGGCCGACAGACCGGGATCGTCCGGGGCGTCGAAGCGTGGAATCCGTGTCGCCCAGTCCCGCCAGGGTGCTTCGGCCTCCGCGCGCCATCGGCCGCACGCCTCCAGCGCCGACCGACCCGCCAGGTCACTCCCTTCGACGGTCGACTCGAGCCCCCCCCAGAGCACCCAGGCGAGCGACGCCGGGGCGTCGGTTCGGACCGGCAGGTCGTACGCGAACCGCACCGCCGCCGCTCGGCCGGTCCATCGGCCACCGATCCAGGGCACGCCGTCGATGGCGAGCGCGGCGGGGAGCGGGTCCGACTCGAGCGACAGCGCGGAACCGTGGGCGACGGCCCGTACGCTCGTCTCGTGCGTGGAGAGCTCGAACGAGTGCGGCTGGACCCCTTCGATGAGGACGGGCGAGAGCGCGAGCGGCAGTTCGCACTCCGCGCGGAGTTCGGTGCGGCCGGCCTCCGTGGGTTGGAACGTGAGCCGCCGGCCCACCCCCGGCACTCCGTGGAGCGGGAGCAGCTCGTCGACGACCCGGACTCCCGGGAGCGAGTGGACGGTTTCGGCCCCCCACCGCCAGTGGCGCAGCGAACGCAGGGTCGTGGGTCCGAGCCGGTCGAGCGAACCAGCGGTTCCCACCGCGACCGACCAAGGACCGCAGAGCCGCACACCCTGGGCGTACACCCCGCCCCACTCGAGGCGGGCCCCGCGGGTGTCCCACGGGAGGGAGAACGATCCGTCCGCGGAGAGGATCGCCGCCGCGCCCGGTCCCGCCACGAGGACCGGTTGCTCGGGTCTCGGACGGTCGGTCTCGACCAACGGAGGGTCGCTACCCGGAATCGTGGCGGCGCTCACGGCGGCTCCGGCGGGAGCGGCCGGAGGTTCTCGGTGACCTGGAACCAGACGACCGGCGGGATGGCGAGGCTCTGGAGCTCCAGGCGGACGGTATGGGGCCCCGTCGGCGGGGGCGAGATCTGCGCCCCGAACGCTACCTGCCGACCGGCGGGGAGGATGAGCGGAGTCTCCCGGCGGATCTGGTCAAACCGAACGGGGCCGGGAAGGTCCTGAGGGTGGACGGTGCAGTCGCCCTCCGGGAGCGGTCGGCCGTCCCAAAGGAGCCGGACGAGCCGGAACGCCCCCATTCGGAGCGGCGGGTTGTGGAGCGTGAACGCGATCCCGCCCGGGACCGCTCGCAGCGACCCTTTCTCGTAGATCTCCCCCTCGAGGTACAGCGCAATGCGGGCCATCTCTTCGAGCGAGTGCCATCCGAAGCCGCGTCCGATGTCGACGCCCGCCCGGAGGAGCCCGAGTTCCACCCCGACCCGGAACCCCCGCACGCCGAGGCAGAGGCGTTCCGCGACATAACCCGGCGGCGGCTCCGTCGGGCGCTCGGCGGGTTTGAATAGCTGGCCCGGCTCCGCTCCCCCGGGAGACCGACATGGAGGCGGTGATCCTCGGCGGCGGCGGTCTCACCGGTCGCTGCACGGTGCGGGACCTCGCCCACGGCGGGCGGTTCGACCGGATCCGGGTCGCCGACCTCGACCTCGACCTCGCTCAGGCCGCGGCACGGTCGACCGGCTCCGACCGGGTCACGGCCGAGCGTCTCGACGTTCGCGACGCGGCGGCGCTTCGCGGGGTGCTGAAGGGGGCCGATGTGTGCGTGAACGCGGTCCAGTACACGTTCAACCTCCAGGTGATGGACGGCTGCCTCTCGGAGGGGGTCCCGTACCTCGATTTCGGCGGCCTGTTCCACACGACCCGCCGCCAGCTCGCGCAGGATTCCCGGTTCCGGGAGGCCGGTCTGCTCGCCATTCCGGGTCTCGGGCAGGTCCCGGGGGTCTCGAACGTCCTCGCGGCCGAGGCGACGCGGGACCTCGACCGGGTCGACTCCCTGATCGTCCGGGACGGGTGGCGCGACCTCACGCCGAACGGTCCGGAGGTCGTCTTCACCTGGTCGCCCTCGACGTTCCTCGACGAGATGCTCCTCGAGGCGATGGTGTTCGAGGGCGGGACGTACCGAGCCTACCCGCCGATGAGCGGCGGCGAAGCGTACGACTTCCCGGACCCTGTCGGCCGGACGACGGTCTACCGGACGCTCCACTCCGAGCCGGCCACGCTTCCCGAATCGCTCGCCTCGAAGGGACTCGGGCACTGCGAGTGGAAGGAAGGGGGTCCGGGGATCGAGGTGCTCCGGATCATGGCGAAGCTCGGGCTCGGCTCCGAGCACCCGGTCGAGGTACGCGGACAGCCGGTCATCCCCCGCGAATTCCTCCTCGCGCTGCTGAAGCGGGAGAAGCTGCTCGGCGCCCCGGCCGGGGTGACCCTCCTCGATTGGGAGGTCTGCGACGTCGAGGTCCGGGGGTCGAAGGACGGCTCCGCGGTCGTGCGCCACGCCCAGGCGAGGTTCCCCCCGCGGCCGGATTGGGGATTCACCGCCACGGAGTACGCGGTCGGGGTGGCCGGAGCGATCGGGGCCGAGTTGATCGTCGAGGGGGCGATCACCGAGACGGGGGTCGTCCCTCCCGAGCGATGTATTCCGGCCGGTCCGTTCCGGGCCGCCCTCGCCGCCCGCGGGATCGAGACGACCATCACGCCCCCCGAGCCCCCGCTCCCCCCCGCTCGGACCGGCTAGCGCCGCCCGGCCGGTTCGGCCGGCGAAGGGGTTCTATCCGAATCGAGGCTTCGTCCTCGGCATGCCGTCGGTCCTCCGGTACGCTCCCGGCGACGCTCGTGCTCTCGTCGACTACAACCGCGCCATCTTCGAGCGGTTCGTGCGCCGCATCCGCCGCCTGCCGACGAAGGACGTCATGCGGGACCGGGGGATTGGGCACGGCTCGCTGTTCGACACGCTCGTGCATGTCCTCCACGTCCAGGAGGTCTGGCTGGTCTACATCGTCCGAGGACGGAACAGCGACCGGGAACTCGGCGATCTCTTCGGCGATGCCGGACGACGGCCGACGACGTGGAAGGAGTTCGACGCGTACGCCGAGCGAGTCTGGACCGGTGTGGAGGCGACGGCCCGGGGCTGGACGCCCCGCTCCCTCGGCCAGCGGGTGAAGGCGTTCTGGATGCCGGGGCAGTACACGGTCCGGGACGCGCTCATGCAGGCGACGGTCGAGGAAGCCCACCACCTGGGGGAGATCATCGGGGCGCTCTGGAAGGACGACCTGAGCTCCCCGGACATGACCTGGATCGATGTTCGGCGACCCGGGGCCGCGAAGCCTCGGACCCGAAAGCCCGGGTAGTCGGCGACCGGAGGCCCGCTACGGGAAAGTGGGGTTTTTGGCTCAATCTAGCGTGTTCTCAGCGCTCAAAGTAGCCAATGATAAGCCCAATCATCCATTGGGTTAATTGAACGTCTCACGTGGTGTACTGTAGCGGAGAACTACCAAGAGTTCCACCATCACGCCAATTATATATACGGACCTCCGGGTCCCGAAACTCACTTGGATGTGTTTTGAATGGCGGAGCGGGAACTCGCCTTGCCCGGCGTCGTCCGGAGCCCGAGATCGGGCCCGGACGAGTCCGTTCTCCCCGCCGTTGGATCCGGACCGTTCCGGGCGCTGACGGCGGAGGGTTCGCTCGCCCCGCCCGGGGAACCGGAGGGCGGCCCGAAGGGCTCCGGAAAGGGCGAGGAGCATTCCGCCGAGAAGGCCGAGCGAGCCGAGAAGGCCGAGCGGGCGGAACGGGCGGAGCGGACCGAACGCGCCGAGAAGGCGGAGCGCGCGGAGAAAGCCGAGCGCGCTGAGAAGGAGGCGGAGGAGGTCGTTCCCCTTCCGATCCCGATCGCGCGCCTCGTCCCCAAGCTTCGGAAGAGCGCGCGCCTGTTCGAGGAGGGCAAGAAGCACATCCCGAACTCCTCCAGCTCGCTCATCCGGGTCGCGTCGTACGATCCCTGTCCACCGTTCATCGCGCGCGGGAAAGGGGCCCGGATCTGGGACGTCGACGGGAACGAGTACCTGGACTTCAACCTCGGATACGGCTGCCTGATCAACGGCCACGCCCACCCGGAGATGGTCAAGGCGCTCGCCGCCCAGGCGGAGCTGGGCTTCCACTTCGCCTCGCCGACCGAGCTGGAGATCGAGGTCGCGAAGTCGTTCGAGCGGATGGTGCCGAACACCGAACGTATCGCGTTCTGCTCGAACGGGTCCGACGCGACGATGAACGCGATCCGGATCGCCCGCGCGGTCACCGGAAAGGACGGGATCCTGAAGTTCGAGGGGCACTACCACGGTCAGCACGACTACGCGCTGATCAGCGCCGAAGCCCCGCCGATCGTCGCGGGGCTCGACGAGTACCCCCGTCCGCTGCCGAACTCCGCCGGGATCCCGCCGGGGATCACCGACTACGTGATGGTCGCCCCCTACAACTCGATCCCGTCGTTCGAGCGGATGGTCCGACGGTACCGCGACCGGCTCGCCGCCGTGATCCTCGAACCGATCATGGCGAACTCCGGGGTCATCCCGCCGGCGCCGGACTACCTGAAGCGCCTGCGCGAGATCACGCGGGAGAACGACCTCCTGCTGATCTTCGAC
>DASYOF010000060.1:0-2241 GCA_036007995.1 Thermoplasmata archaeon | reverse complement strand
CCGGGGCCGCGGGATCGCTCGTCGGCGCCGAACTCGGGCCGACGTCGCGGACTCCGTCGAGGGGCTGCGCGATCCCCGTCGGATGGGTCAGCCGGCGAGTGCCGCGACGGCGCGCCACCGCTCGTCCACCTCCTGCTCGGTCAACCCGACGGTCGGGGAGAATACGACGATGTCCCCCCAGCGCTCCCGAGCCGCCCCGTAGTCGTCGACGGCGAGCGGCAGCACGATGCCATCGGCGTGGCTCGACGCGAGCCGCTCGGCCAGCGCCGTGTCGGTGGGCCCTTCGGAGGGCGGAACCGGAGGCGGGGCGTGCGGGTCGAACGCGGTGAGCACGGTGTCCGCCATCGGAACCCCGTCGCCGGTGGCGACCCAGTCGCACCGGCATCCGCGCTTCATCATCAGGTAGGCGCCGAGCGCGCCCCGGGCCCCGTCGACGAGCGCGACGACGCGGCCGGCCACACCGAGCGGCATGCCGCCGGGGCCGGTCGCCCGGTCGTCGTACACGTAGGTGCGGGGGCCCCGCACCTCGACGAACAGCTCGACCTCGGGGGCGTCGAGGTCCACCCGGATCCCCTGCGACCGGTACTCCTCGAAGATCTCCCCGCCCAGGTCGCGGGCGAGCTCCTGGCTCGTGAACGGGTGGGTCCCGGTCCGCCGCGCCCGGAGGGCAAACGAGGCGCCGGGGTGCAACCGTCGCGCGGCGATGGGTCGCAGCGCGGCGAGGATGGCCGTCCGTTCGGTGGGCACTTCCACCGCCCGGCTCACCGACGTCACGCCGAACGTCCGGCGGAGCAGCTGCACCGCGGTGTCGGCGTCGTCGGCCTCGACATAGAGGTGGCCGTGGTCCCCGCGAAGTCGGCACGTCGTGCCGGCGCGCACGAACTGGGCGAGGATGTTCTGCCGGAGGCGATGCTCGAACTCTCGCCGAACGGGGGCCGACTTGAGCGCGAGCTCGCCGTACCGGACGAGGACGAGCGACGACACGGAGGAATCGTTATGATGGAACCGCCGATTTAGCGGTTGCTTGGCGAAGTCGCCGTCGGAAACCGGACGCCCGGACGCGGCGTCCGCCGACCCGCTCGCCGAACTCGTCCGCCCGATCCTCGACGCGCTGGAGGCGCGCCTGGCCACGGTCCCGGGCGTCGACCGCGCCGCGATCGAACGGTTGCTCGACACGTCCGGGGGGGACGGATGGGATGTGGCGTTGCCGTTGCACCGGATCGCGGCCGCGGCGAAGCGGTCCCCGACCGAGCTCGCGGCCGAGCTCGCGAGCACTCTTCCGGATACCCCCGGCGTCGTCCGCCGGTTCGCGCTCGGGGCGTACGTGAACTTCGCCGCCGATCCCACATGGCTCGCCGAGCGGACCCTCGCGATCGTCGCCGCCCGGGGAGATTCGTACGGCGGGGGCGTGACCGGGGAACTCCCCGTCTGCGTCGAGCACACGAGCGCGAACCCGAACGCCCCGTTCCACATCGGTCGGGTCCGCAACGCCTTGATCGGCGACACGCTGGCGCGGATCCTCCGTTTCGCCGGCCAAAAGGTGACGACGCAGTACTACGTCGACGACATCGGTCGCCAGTCGGCGATGGTGACGTGGATCTGGTCGAAGCCGATCGACGCGTGGCCGCCGGAGATCCGGGCGACGCTCGAGGGGGCCGACGAACGGGAGGAGCGGCCCGACCAGTACCTCGGGCGCCCGTACCCCGCGGTCAGCGCGTACATGAAGACTCATCCGGAGGCGGCGGCGGAATTGGCCGTGCTCGCCGAGCAACTCGAGCGCGGCGAGGCCCCGGAAGCGCACCGGCGCTACTGCGAATCGATCCTCGGCGGCATGCTCGCGAGCCTCGCCCGGGTCGCCGTCACGTTCGACGAACTCGTCTGGGAGTCGAGCCTCCTCCACGACGGTTCGGTCGACCGGGTCGTCGACCGCCTGAAGCACGCCCCGCACGCCGTCATCGAGGAGAACGGGGCGCACGCGATCGACACGACGGTGTACGGCCTCCCGAAGGAGGATGCCCGCGCGGTGTTCGTCCGGGGGAACGGCACGACGCTCTACCCGACCCGGGACGTCGCCTACCACCTCCAGAAGTTCGCCCGGTTCCCCCGGGTGATCGATGTCCTCGGTCAGGACCATCTGCTGCACGCCAAAACGCTCGACGCGCTCCTCGCCGAGATCGGCGAGGCCCGGCGCCCGGAGTTCGTGCTCTACCAGTACATCACGCTCCCCGGCGAAGGGCGGAT
>DASYOF010000059.1:0-4613 GCA_036007995.1 Thermoplasmata archaeon | reverse complement strand
GTCGACGCGGCGCCGTCCGACACGATCTCGAACAGTTCGTGCATCGCGGGGGCCCGGGTCCGGAAGGGATGCGTCGTCCGGCACGTGCGGCAGCGGGCCAGTCCCGAGACGACGCGTCGTTGGGCCGGGTCGAGATGGAGGATCCGGTGGGGGGTCTCCTCGCCGCAGACCTCGCAGTAGATCGTCGCCGCGTGGACCCCCGGCGGGGCGGCGCGTCCGGACGGTTCGGCCTCCCCGTCTTCGCTCACACGACTTCTCCCGGGCCGGGCGCGAACGCCAGCGGCGCATGGGGCTGCCCGAATTTGAATCGGGGTCCCGGGCTCCCAAAGCCCGAAGGATGGACCAGTAGAGCGGCCCGGGGGCCGTCCCCGGCGCCGAAACTACCCCACAGCCCCGCCACCGGCTTGCTCAGACGGCGTCCACGCGTTTGAGGGTTCGCCCGATCCGGCACTCGGCCGGCTCGGGGTGGACCTTCGCGATCCGGAAGCGTTGCTTCGCGGGCAGCGATGGGCCGGAGCAGATGTCCCAGTTCGCGCAGTCGAGGCGATGGCAGCCGAATCGACCGGTCTCGACCGAGCTGCCCACGACCGCGGTCTGCGACTCGACGACGAGCCTCCGAGCGACCGCCTCCACCTCGACCACGGCGGCCGTCGTCTCCTGGAGGGCGCACGGATGGGTCACCGGGCGCACGTGCGTGACGGTGTAGCGCCGGCCGGCGTCGAGCGTCAGGCAGGCGTGGCGGTACGGACACGTCCGGCACACCGGCGCCGCGCCCTGGAACACGAACTCGAAGCCAACCTTCGCCTGCGCCTGGGACAGCAGCGTGATGTCCGCCATGGTTCACTCCACGACTCCGGTGACCGTCGCGAGCCGTTCGGCGGCCTCCCGGGTCAGACCGTTGTCGCCGAGGATCGTGTAGCGCTCCGGCCGGATCGTGTGCGCCTGGACGAGCGCCTCCACGACCTCCTCCCGGCTGACTCCGAGCTCCGTCGATGTCACGGGAGCCCCGATGACCTGGAGGGCGGTCCGGATCCGCTTCCAGTCGCCGCCGTGGAGGTACATCATCATGATCGCGCCGACCCCGCACTGCTCGCCGTGGAGGCTCGGGTGCTTCGCGCTGCGGTCGAGGGCGTGGCTGAACAGATGCTCGCTCCCCGAGCACGGCCGGGACGAGCCGGCGACGCTCATGGCGAGGCCGGCGACGATGATCGGGCGGATCGCGATCCAGGCGGACTCCTCGAGGTTCGGTTTGATCAGCGCCGCGTGCTCCGCGATCTCCTGCGCCGCATACTCGGCGAGGGTGGCGGCGCTCGAGGAGAACTCCTCGTTCCGCAACCGGGCCGCGAGCTTCCAGTCGAGCACCGCGGTGACGTTCGAGATGACGTCGGCGCACCCCGAGGCGAGGAGACGGAACGGCGCCTGGACGATCACCGAGGTGTCGGCGAGCACCCCCATCGGGACGACCGCCGACTCGCTCGTGACCTTGCCGGAGTTGCGGAGCGAGGCCCTCGGCGAGGAGATCCCGTCGTGGGCGGCCGAGGTCGGCACGCTGACGAACGGGAGGTGGGCCCTCGCGGCGGCGACCTTCGCGATGTCGATCTTGCTCCCGCCCCCCACGGCGATGAGGAACTTCGCCCCCGAGGTCCGGACTTCGCCGAGCACCCGGTCGACCTCGTCCGAGGTCGCGTCGTGGGCGACGATCGTGGCGACGTCGAACTTCGACTCGTTGAGGATCTCCACCGCCCGGCGGCCCGCGAGGTGGAGTGTGGTCGGCCCGGTGACGACGGCGCCGCGGTCCGGGAAGTCGAATTGGCGGCACATGGAGCCGAGCTCGCCGAGAACCGCATGACCGGCGAGGACGCTCCGGGGGAACACCATCGAGCGGGCTTTTCCGAAGACGTGGGGGATCCCGAGGTCCAGCGGGCGCGTGGGGACCTCGGTCGGCATGGGGACGGGTCCGGGACGGGCGTCGGCTATAAAGGATTCGAGAACGAGCCTCAGCGACCCGCGACGTCGCCGAAGAGCACCTTGTGCTCCTGCACCATCACGCGGACGTCCAGGTGGTCGGCGAGCACCCAATCGGCGAGCGCGCCCCCATCGGTGCCGTACACCGGCTGGAACACGATATTCTCGGGCATCGGCTCCCGGGCGAGGACGGCTTTCGCGTATCGGTAGTCGCGCCGGTCCTGGATGACGAACTTGACGACGTCCGTGGGACGTAGGAGCGGGAGGTTCTGCCACCGGTTTCGCTTCTCCATCTTCGAGGACGGAGCCTTCACGTCGACGCTCAGCACCACACGGGGCAGCTCGAGGTACGGGCCGACATCGAGCGATCCGCCGGTTTCGACGACGGTCGTCAGTCCCCGTTCTCCGAAATTCCGGAGGAGCTCGACGGATTCTTTCTGAAGGAGCGGCTCGCCCCCGGTGAGACAGGCGTGGTGGGTCTTGTGGCGGGCGACCTCCCGGAGGATCGAGGGGATCGAGCGCTCCTTTCCCGGGCCGAAGGAGTACGCGGTGTCGCACCAGGCGCACCGAAGGTTGCAGCGCGCCGTGCGAACGAACGAGGTGCGGAACCCGGTGAACGGGCCCTCCCCTTGGACGGAGTGGAAGATCTCGATGATCCGCACGGCGCCGGCAGACGAAGGTCGGCCCCTTTACCGCTTCTCTGCCGCGCGCCTCTCGGGAGCGGCGTCGGGGTCTAATACGCGGTCCGGCTCGAACCGCCGGCGATGGACCCCGCGCGCGTCCCCCACTGGCAATCGGAGTGGGAACGAGCCCGTCTCGCGGAGGCCCGGGTCGACGGCGGCCGGGAGAAGTTCTACGCGATCGTCGCCTACCCCGGCTCGAGCGGCTTCCTGCACCTCGGCCACCTCCGCGGGATGACGCTCGCCGACGTCCTGCACCGGTACTACCGAATGACCGGGCGATCCGTGTTCTTCCCCACGGGCACGCACGCCTCCGGCCTGCCATCGGTCACGTTCGCGCAGAAGGTCAAGGAGCGCGACGCCCGCACGGTCGCGAGCTTGCGGTCCGAACGGATTCCCGAATCGGAGTGGCCGGAGCTCGAAGACCCAATCGCCGCGGCGCGGTTCCTGGGGAAGCGGTACCTCGAGGTCTACCGCTCGTTCGGGATCCTCGTCGACGAGCGAGCGTACGTCACGACGGTCGACGAGGACTACCAGGCGTTCATCCGATGGCAGTTCCGGCGGCTGCACGCCCTCGGGGCCCTCCGCCAAGGTCCGCACTACGCGGCGGTGTGCCCCGTCTGCGGTCCGGTCTCGGTCGACGCTTCGGAGACGGACCTTTCCCAGGGCGGGGCGGCCGAGACGGTCGTCTACACGGCCGTTCCGTTCACCTTGGACGACGGGCGTGTGCTGCTGGCGGCGACGCTCCGGCCCGAAACGATCTACGGCGTAACGAACCTCTGGCTCCCCCCGTCCGGGGGCCTCGCGGTCTGGCACCACCGGGAGCGAAGCTACCTCGTTTCGCCGTCGGCGGCCCACCGGCTCGTCGCCCAGCATGGCGGCCGGGTCGGCCACGTGGTGGACGTGGGCGAGCTCGTCGGGCGGTCCGTCCAGGTTCCGGAGACCGGGGCCTTCGTCCCGATCCTCCTCAGCCCGCTCGTCGAGCCGTCCGTTGGCACGGGCGTCGTCATGAGCGTCCCCGCGCACGCCCCGGCCGACTGGCTCGCGATCCAGGAGCTGGCACCGGCCGAACGCGCCCGGCTGCCGGCGATCACGGCCATCGTCGACCTTCCCCCTCCGACCGAACTGAGCGGCTCGGAAAAAGAGCTCCTCGCGGGCGAAGGGGTCCCCGCCGAGCGCGCGGTCCGGGCGACCGGGGCGCACGGACTCGCGGACCGGTCGGCGCTCGACGCTGCGACCGAGCGACTGTACCGCCTCGAGTTCGTCCGGGGCCGGATGCGCTCCGACCTCCTCGACGGACGCCCGGTCGCCGACGCCCGTCTCGAGGTAGCCGAGCGACTGGGGACGGCGGGTGACTCCTACGAGCTCCGGGAGTTCTCCGAGCCCGTGGTCTGCCGGAACGGTCACACCGTCGAGATCCGCCTGGTGCCGGACCAGTGGTTCCTCCGGTACGGATGGGGCGAATGGAAAGCCCGAACGCGCGCGTCGTTCGACACCCTCGCGGTGGTGCCGGAGGAGTACCGCCGGGAGCTGCCCGGCGTGCTCGACTGGTTCCAGGACCGGCCGTGCACCCGGAAGGGCCGGTGGCTTGGGACCCCGTTTCCGCTCGACCCCTCTTGGGTGATCGAACCGATCGCCGATTCGACGTTCTACCCGGCGTACTTCGTCGTCCGGCCGTTCGTCGCCCTCGGCCGGATTCCGCTGACCGGGCTCACCGACGCGTTCTTCGACCACGTGTTCCTCGGCGAGGGACCGGGGGAGCCTTCGGTCGATCCGGCCGTCCAGCGCGAGGTCCGGGAAGCGTTCGCGTACTGGTACCCGCTCGACCTCAACATCGGCGGCAAGGAGCACAAGCGCGTCCACTTTCCGGTGTTCCTCGCGACCCATGCCCTGCTACTGCCCCCCGAGCGTCAGCCTCGGGGGCTGTTCGTCCACTGGTGGCTGGTCAACGCGGCGGGCGAGAAGCTG
>DASYOF010000058.1:0-2862 GCA_036007995.1 Thermoplasmata archaeon | reverse complement strand
CCGTGGCCTGCGAAAGGGAGACCTTCGGGCCGGTCGGCCTCGGACCAGCCGTCCGGATCGCTCGAGCCACGGAGCCCGGGGAATCGGCCCGCCGAATTAAGCGCCCTCCGGGCGAGGGACCCTCGGGGAGGCGAATCGCCTTGTGCGACCCGGCGCTCGGGGACCCCGATGTCGGCCTACGTGGTCACCGAGATCGACTGGCACGACCAGGCGAAGGCGAAGGAGTACCGGGACAAGTTCAGCCCCGTCCTCGAGAAGTTCGGCGGAAAGACCGTCGCGGTCGGTCCGCCCGAGGTTCTCGAGGGGAACTGGAAGCCGCCCCGGGTCGTGGTCCTCGAGTTCCCGACGAAGGCCGCGGTGCACGCGTGGTACGCCTCGCCGGAGTACGCGCCGATCCTGAAGCTCCGCCTCGAGGGGGCCAAGACGAACCTCATCGTCGTCGAGAGCGCCCCCGGCTGATACCGACCGGTCCCCCCCGGAAAGGGACGGCGGAAGACCTCGGCTCTACCGGGCCGGTAGGGTCACCGGTGGGGCTCGCCCCTCGAGCGGCTCCGTCGACCCGGCGATCGCCGCGGTGAGCCGGACCAGCGCCCGCGGGGTCGGGGCGGGTCGGCCGCGCGACAGGCGGGATTCGATCGTTTCGAGCAGCTCCCGCCGGTGGCGCTCGCCGAGGCGGCCGAGCGGCGCGATCGACCCGGCGCCGACGGCGGACCGGACCGCCTTCGCCAGCACCCGGTGCTCGCTGGAGCGCAGCGCCGGCTGGATCTCGCGTCCCAGGTAGTCGAGCGCCTCGCGCTCCACGGCGGACGGGACGGAAGGCGTCGGGGATGCGGCTCGTCCCATCGGGGCCTTCGGGTCTCCGGCCCGAGTGTCGGGGACCGGTTACTTAAGCGTCGGGTTTCGAGCGCGTCGGGCGCGCCCCGGAGCGGTCGCCGCCGGGACAACCGGTCCGGCGGACGCGAGCGCGGCGGCCGCGGCCTTCAGGTACGATGGGTCGACGTCGAACCCGATGAACGGGAGTCCGAGGCGGTACGCGGCCACCGCCGAGGCCCCGATCCCAACGAACGGGTCGGCGGCGAGCCGGATCCTCGAGAGTCCGTGCAACCGGAAGCATCGCTCGGGGAGCTCGATGGGGAACGAGGCGGGGTGAGGCCGGTCCGTCGCCCGGAAGCGGATCGTGCGGTACGGGAGGAACCAGGTGTTGCCCCGGCACCGAACGTTCGCCCCGCCGGACCGCCAGCGCGCGACGTTCGAGCCGTCCTGGTAGGCGACGCCGACCGCGAGCCGGTCGAGTTCGACGTCGCCGTCCCGGGTGAACTGGAAGACGTACTCGTGCCCGGAGTGGAGGTACCGCCGCGATTTCAGCGGCTTATAGTGGCCGACGGCGAGGTCGCGCGTCAGGCCGGACGACCGGCCCGCGAGGTCCCGGTCGATCGCGATCGATTTCACCCAGTGAATGACGTTCTGCAGCCGGAACCGCGTCCCGACCTCCCGGGCGACGTCCCAGGGGAGCCACGGGTCCGACGGGGACGCCCCCAGGTTGAGGAAGAACGAGCCGTTCTTCGCGAGCACGCGGTCGACGGCGTCCGCCGCCTTTCCGACCCATCGGACGTACTCGCCCCTCGGCCGGTCGTCGTCGTAGCGGCCGTACCGGACCCCGAGGTTGTACGGCGGCGAGGTGACGACGCAGTCGACCGACCCCGGGCGGGCGACCTTCGGGAGACCGACGAGGGCGTCCCCCTCGTAGAGGTCGACCGGGGCCCCCGACGGGCCGACGACGTGGGCGAACGGCTCGTCGTAGGGCACGGGCCCCGCTAGGGGCGGCGGCGGAAAACCTACGCCGCCGGGGCAGCGGCCGCGGCCTTCGCCGCCATCTTCCCCTTCTCCATCGTGGTGCGGGCCTCGACGAGCGCCTGCTGGGGCTCCTTGTAGTAGAACGAGACGAGGCGGCCGACCTCCCGGTGGGTGAACGGATGCTGGCGGGTCGCGCGCGCCTCGAGCCACTTCATGTACTCGAGGATCTCGACGCGCTGCCGGACCTCCTTCTCCATCTCCTTCATCGTGAGGTTCTTCATGATCGCGACCCGCTCGTACACGTACGAGTGGCCCGAAAAGAGGAACGTGTCGTCGCCCGGGTTCCACGAGTAGACCGAGTTCGTGATCAGCTCGTTCGTCTCGGGGTCGAGACCGACGATCTCGGTCAGGCTCTGGACGCGCCGGGTCATCTTGTTCCCGACCTTCACCTGCCGCTGCAGGAGGACGAGGTTCAGCGCGGACACGAGCGAGCGCGGGAGCGAGATCGGCGGGTTCTCCATCCGGTGGACCATCGCGCTCACGCTCTCGGCGTGGAACGTCGTGTAGCAGGTCTTGCCGGTCGCCATCGCCTGGAAGACGATGAACGCCTCGGCGCCACGGACCTCACCGACCATCAGGTACTGCGGGCGCTGCCGAAGGGCGGCGGCCAGGAGGTCGAACATGTCGATCTCCCCCGGGGCCTTCCCGCTGACGAGGTTCTTCGCCCCGAAGCCGGCGCGCGTCAGCGACGGCACCCAGTTCTCGTGCGGGAGGTTGAGCTCCCGCGTGTCCTCGATCGAGACGATCTTCATCTGCGGCGGGATGAACAGGAGCGTGGCGTTCAGCGTCGTGGTCTTCCCGGAGGCCGTGCCCCCGCAGACCATCATCGACTGCCCGGACTCGATGGAGATCCAGAGGTACGCCATCATGTCCGAGCTCATCGTCCGGAACTTCAGCAGGTCGACCGGCGTGAACGGGTTGTCCCGGAACCGCCGGATGGTGAACGACGACCCGCGCTTCGTGACGTGGGTCCCGAGCGTCGCCTGCAACCGGGAGCCGTCGGGGACC
>DASYOF010000057.1:0-4746 GCA_036007995.1 Thermoplasmata archaeon | reverse complement strand
GGGTGGCCGCGATCCTTACTCCGTTGTTCGGCGTCTGGTTCGTCCTCGCCCTGCTGATCCCTTCGCCGGTCGGAACGTTCCTCCCGGCGATCCCCTACCTGGTGATCCTGACGCTCGGGGCGATCGGCGTCTTCGCGTTCGCCCTACTCCGTTCCACGAACCGGTGGACCACGACCATCCGCAACAGCCTCGCGATCGGAGTCGTGCTGGGACTCGTGCTCGCCGGGGTGTTTGGAGTCTCGGCCCTGGTCAGCGGATGCCCGACGCTCACGAGCGCGACGTCGGGCGAGCCGAGTGGCTTCGAGAAGGTGAACGACGCGGCCTGGACGGTGAACGGCGCGACCGCGTTCTTCTTCTACGGATCGACGGCCTGCCCGTTCTGCTCCGCCTCGAGCTGGGCAATGGAGGTCGCCTTGCGGGCGTTCGGCACGCTATCGGGGACGTCGTTCGACCGGTCGAACCCGGGCGACAACTACCCGAACACGCCGGAGGTCGTCCTGGCCGGCGCCATCCTCCAGAGCCCGTACGTCGACCTCCAGGTGGCGGAATCGACGAACGACAACCAGATCACCTCCGCCCCGACCTCCGGGTGCTATCAATCGTCGTACGTGAGCGCCTACGACTCGCTCCTGAACATTCCGTTCGTCGTGATCGGGGGGCAGTACGTGCACGTCGGCGCCCTGGTGAACCCCGCGAACCTCGCCGGCCTTACCGCGCCCGAGGTGCAAGGACAGATCGATAACCAGTCCGGCGCCGCGTGGAACTCGATCAGCCCAACCGCCTACCTGCTGGAGGCGTTCCTCGTCAAGACCGACGGCGGGGTTCCGACGAGCTTGGCGAATAGCCCGTCGGTGGCGCCCCTGCTGTCGCAGATCCACTAAGGGAGCCTCGGCGGGCGCTCGGCCCTACTTGACGAACGGGTGCGCCGATTCGTTCCGCCGGCGCAGGTCCTCGGCGCCGACGAGCTGGTTCGCCCGGACAATCTTCTTCACCGAGGCGTGGAACTGGTCGAGGTGGTCGCCGCGGACCCCCACGAGCATCCGGTCGTCGGCCATCTGGGTGAACACCCGGGAGCCGACGCAGCCCATGGAGACCGCCACGCTGGCGCCTTGGTTCAGCGTCGGCACGATCGCGCACATCGGCCGGCCGTTCATCGGGACCGGCCCGTTCGCGGCTTCCATCGCGAGCATCGCCGACTTGGGCCGGGCGAAGAACAGCACGCTGGTCGGGGCCATGGGCAGCGAGCCGAGCGGCCCGTAGGCGACGTACTTCGGCGCCGTCGCGTTTCGGGGGATCTTGCCCTCCTCCCCCGGCTGCAAGTACCCCTCCTTCTGCATCATCCCGACCGTCGCCATCAGCCGGGCGCCGAGCTCCCCCTCGGGGGCCGCACCGAGCACAAAGGCGCCGATCTCGCACGCCTCGTGCGCGGGGAGGGCAGCGTAGAACGCATGCTTCTGCCCCTCGGCGAAGAACGTGCACACCGATGGTACGCCGCCCGGATGCTCCGTCACGCCCTTCGGGGGGGCGTCGAGGTACGTCACCTGGACGGGGGTCTGGTCGAGTTCGAGGTCGCTCGAGAGGTCGGTCGCAATCTGGCGGAGATGGTCGGTCATGGGGCGCCGACCCCCCCCACCCCGCGATGGGTAATGATGGTTTCCAAATGGAAAGCGACTCGGCCGGAGCCCCCGGACGGACGGGGCCGACCGGCTCCCGTCGGCCCGGCCCGCCGCCCCGTCGGAAGCCGCGGTGCTTCGCGTTATATAGCCGACCTTTTTCGGCGCCCCCGGGAACCTCGACATGGTGGCAGACGCATACGCGACGCTCGCGGCCGGGATCGCCATCGCGGGCGGGCTCATTGGAACCGGCATGGCGCAATCGGGGATCGGCGCCGCCGGCATGGGGATCATCGCCGAGAAGCCCGAAAAGTTCGGCCAGGTGCTGTTCTTCTTCGTGATTCCCGAAACCCTCTGGATCATCGGATTCGTTCTCGGCATCATCCTGCTGCTCGGGATCATCCACCCGTAGGCCAGACCGGTCCGGGCCGCCGATGAGCATCGACCGCCTCGTCGAGGAGATTCGCCTCCGTTCGGAGGAGGCGATCCGCAAGGAGGCCGACCGGCAGAAGGCCGAGGAGGCCCGGATCGTCGGCGACCGCGACCGGCGAATTTCCGCGGCCCAGTCGGAATCGAAGCGACGCGCCGAGCTCGACATCGCGCGGGAGCGGGCGCAGAAGCTCGCGAGCGCGAAATTGCAGGCGCGGAAGCTCGTCTACGAGGCGAAGGAACGCCAGATGAACGACTCGATCGCGGGGACCCGGGCGATCCTCGCCAACTTCACGAAGTCGGACGACTACCCGAAGGTCCTGAAGCGCATGGCCGCTACCGCCGCGGAGCGGCTCGGCAAGCCGACGAAGGTGATGGGACGCGCCGACGATGCGGCGCTCCTGAAGAAGGCCGCGGGCGCGAACTTCGACCCGACGCCGATGCCGATCCTCGGCGGCCTCGTCGCGGAGAGCGCCGACGGCTCCCGACGCCTGAACCTCTCGTTCGACGAGTTGCTCCGCCTCCGCGAGGACAAGGTCCGCGACCTCCTCGCCCGCTAGAGGGGGCGGTATGGCCGGCTCCCCGTACGCGAGCGCGCTCGGCCGCCTGAAGGCGGTCACCCCGACCCTCCTCCCGAAGGAGTCGTACGGACCGCTCGTCGCGGCGAAGGACGTCGGCGAGATCACGAAGCTGCTCGAGCCGACCCCGTACGGCGCGGAGATCGCGCAGTCGGCGGCGAGCTACAAGGGCGCGCCGCTCCTCGAGGTCGCGATCAACCGCACGTTCGTCCACCGGAACCGCCTCGGGTTCCAATCGGCACCGTTCGCCGGCCGCGCCGCCGTCGGGGCGTACCTTCGGAAGTGGGACATCCAGAACATCGGCCTCATCCTCGCCGCGAAGGCGCAGGGGCGCTCCGTCGCCGAGACCGAGACGTTCCTCGTGTCCACCCGCGAGATTCCCGCCGGCCTGGTCGCCGGCCCGATGTCCCTCGACGACTTCCGCGGGCTCCTCCAGCAGCCGACGCTCGACGCGATCGCGCAGTCGCTCGTGAAGTTCGGCTACGGGGGCGTCCTATTGCCCCGGATGGAGGCGTACGACCGCTCCCACGACATCTTCCCGCTCCTCGCCGCCCTCGACCGGTTCTACTACGAGCAGCTCCTCGAGGCGACCCGGTTCTTCCAGGGCGACGAATGGGTCGTCCGCCAGTTCGTCCAGAGCGAGATCGACGTCCGGAACGCCCTCCTCCTGCTGAAGGGGAAGGACGCCGAGCTCCCGGTCGAGCCGGTCCAGGAGCGGTTCCTCGAGGGGGGCACGCTCCCCCGCGCGACCGTGGCGGAGCTCTACGGGGCCCGGACCGTCGCGGAGCTCGTCACGTCGCTCGAGGCCCGGTTCCCGACCCTCTCGGAGGGGAACCAAACGTACCAGGAGGACCGGAGCCTCGCGGGGTACGAGGCGGCGCTCCAGCGCGACCGGGCGGTCCGCGAGCTGAAGCGGATGCGGGCGTACCCGCTCTCGGTCTCGATCATCTTCGGCTTCCTGATGTTCTCCGAGCTCGAGCGCGCGGACCTGCGGCACATCGTCTACGGGAAGCTGTACGGCCTTCCCGACGCGCGGATCCAGGACACGCTCATCGTTCCGAGGCTCTGAGGACGGTCGGCCCGGGCGGGCCGGCGGAGACCTACGGCGCGGGGGCCGTGGTCGCCGTGGATTCCCGGAGGATCGGGGTCGGTTCGCGCGACGGCGGCGCGGTGTAGGTGCGGTTCGACCGGAGCGGCTTGAACTCGCGGCCGTTCCCCGAGTAGAACTTCGAGAAGTATTCGACGAAGATCAGCCGCGCCCCTTGGATCCCGGGCTCGAACACCCCGAGGATCAGGTTGAAGATCTGCCCCGCGACCAAGATGACGATCCCGCCGACGACGAGCAGGATCGCCCCGCCGCTCCAGATCAGGCCGCTGTGCCCGTCGGCGCCGATGGTGATCGTGTTGATCACCGAGGCCAGGACGACCGACGCGAGCAGGATGCCGATGAGCCGGGTGTACGAGAGCACGTGGCTCAGCACCTCGATGATCCCCATGATCCCCTGCTGGAGCCCCTCCCCGAAGGCGAACAGGAGCATGCCGGCGATGACGAGGCCGAGCGGGACGTAGAGGTCGAGCGGGTGGCCGAGCGTTCCGTGGATGAGCCCGAGGCCGAGGAGCGAGATGCCGAACGTCGCCGCGATCCCGCCGACCTTCGCGAGCGCGTGACGGTACTTGTGGTGGAAGTACTCCTTGAGCGCCCCGAGCCCGAAGCCAAAGACGACCATCGCGATCCCGACATAGCCGGCGATGACGAGCAAGGTCCCGACGCGCTGCAGCGGGTTGAACGGCGAGTGGTACCCCGGGATCACCGCGGCGCCGAAGAACGCGTTGAAGTAGAGCCCGAGGCCGATGGCGATGATCGTGCCCGGGAGGATCGCGTAGGCGAGCGACCGCATCCCCGTCGGGGCGATGATCATCTTCAGGAAGTTCTTGATCGGCCCCGGGACGTACTTGCGCCCGGGGAACCCGGCGATCATCCAGACGCAGAAGCCGAGGATGACGAGGCCGTACCCCCAGTCGGCGAGCATCAGGCCGAAGAAGATCGGGAAGACGAACGCGAAGACGATCGTCGGGTCCCACTCGGTGGCCTGGGGGAGCGAGTAGAACCGGATGAAGAACTCGTA
>DASYOF010000056.1:0-4098 GCA_036007995.1 Thermoplasmata archaeon | reverse complement strand
ACCGGCGCGAAGGTCGTCACGGGCGTCAAGGACCTCACCGCGTCCGACCTCGGCAAGGCCGAGATCGTCGAGGAGAAGAAGGTCGGCGAGGACGACATGACGTTCGTCACCGGCTGCTCGAACCCCCGGTCGGTCTCGATCCTGATCCGCGGCGGCACCGAGCACGTCACCCAGGAAGTCGAGCGGTCGCTCCAGGACGCACTCAAGGTCGTCTCGAGCGTCCTCGAGGACGGCGTCGTCTGTCCGGGCGGCGGGGCGACGGAGATCGACCTCGCGGTCAAGCTCCGCAAGTGGGCCCCGAGCGTCGGCGGACGCGAGCAGCTCGCGGTCGAGGCGTTCGCGCAGGCGCTCGAGTCCATCCCCTGGGCGCTCGCGGAGAACGGCGGCTACGACTCGATCAACACCCTGATCGAGCTCCGCGGCGCGCACGACGGCCCGAACGCGAACAAGAACGTCGGCGTCGACCTGACGACCGGGAAGTCGGCCGACATGTGGAAGCTCCACGTCGTCGAGCCTGCCCGCGTCAAGCGCCAAGCGCTCAGCTCGGCGGTCGAGGTCGCGAACATGGTCCTCCGGATCGACGACATCATCGCCTCCCGGAAGTCGGCGGGCGGACCGCCGGGCGGCGGCCCCGGCGGCCACGACCACTAGGCCGGTCCGGCGACCGACCCAACCCTTTCCCCATCGAAGAGCTCATAACGCGCCCGAAGTAGGCGCGCCCCGATGCGCACGAAGCAGGTCGAGAGCGTCCTGCGGCTCGACGTCGTCACGCTCGTCCCGCGGCCGGCCGTGTATCTTTCCTACGATGGGCTCGGCGGTCTCTCCCAGCGCCCGCTCCTCCGCGACCTCGTCGAGGAGCTCCACCGGCAGGGGCCGAACGTCCTGAAGGACTTCCTCGTCGCGCTCCGGAAGACCCACTCCGGCCAGGTCCACGTCTACTTCTCCGACTACGTCAGCTACGGGATCGGCGGCGGCGACGCGACGGCCGAGTTCTTCTTCGGCACGTTCCTCGTCCTCCACGAGCCGGCGACCGCGACGGACGCGGAACAGCTCGTCCTCCAGCGCCCCGGAGGCACCGAGCGGCTCTCCCTCGAAGGCGCGCCGAACTAGGCGCCTCCGGCGCTACGCTTTTCCCCGAGGACGCTCCCCTCGGGAGCGGGATGCCCGAGGAGGAGCACCACCTCATCGCCGAGCGGCGCCGCAAGCTCGAGCGGGTCGCGGCCTCGGGACGGCTTCCGTACCCGTACCGGTTCCCGGGCGCCGTCCCGACCTCGACGGTCGCGACGGCGGCGTCGGCCCTCGAGCCCGGTGCGGACGACCCGAAGCAGACGTACTCGGTCGCTGGCCGACTCGGCTCGGTCCGTCAGCACGGCAAGAGCGCGTTCCTCGACCTGAACGACCGTGACGGGTCGATCCAGCTGTTCGCGCGGGTCGACGAGCTCGGGGAGGCGGGGTACCAGTCGATGCTCGACGAGCTCGACCCGGGCGACATCGTCGGGGCCGTCGGCTACCCGGTCCGGACCAAGCGGGGCGAGCCGTCGCTGCGAGTCGCGAGGATCGAACTGCTCGCCAAGGCGCTCCGGCCCCCGCCGGAGAAGTGGCACGGGCTCCAGGACGAGGAGGCCCGGATCCGGCGCCGCCACGTCGACCTGTTTGCTTCGCCCGCGTCGCGAGCGCGGTTCCGCGCCCGCTCGCTGCTGACCGCGGGGCTTCGCGCGTACCTGTCGGAGGCCGGGTTCCTCGAGGTCGAGACCGGCGTGCTCGGGCCGGTCGCGAGCGGGGCGGCGGCCCGGCCGTTCGTCACCCGCTCGAACTTCCTCGACGACGAGCTCCGGCTGCGGATCGCGCTCGAGCTCCACCTGAAGCGCCTGCTCGTCGGCGGCCTCGAGCGCGTCTTCGAGCTCGGTCCGGTGTTCCGCAACGAGGACCTCGACTCGACCCACACGCCCGAGTTCACGATGATGGAGTGCTACTGGGCGTACGCCGACTACCAGGACATGCGGGGGCTCGTCGAGGGCCTGTACGCCCGGCTCGCCGCGATCGCCGCGACCGCCCTCCCGGACGTTCCGGAGGCGCAGGCGGCGCCCGAGGTGTTCCGTCCCCCGTTCGACGTCGTCGACTACGTCGACGCGCTCGAGGGCAAGATGGGCGTGACGGGGCTCCTCGACCGGTCCGTCGACGAGCTCCGGGCGCTCGCTCGAAAGACCGGCGCGCCGATCGCAGACGACGCGCCGGCCGGAAAATGCTTCGACAAGCTGTTCGACCATTTCGTCGAGCCGACCCTGCTGCGCCCGACGTTCGTGTTCGACTACCCGGCCCCGACCAGCCCGCTCGCGAAGGCGCACCGGAGCCGGGCGGGACGGATCGAGCGATTCGAGCTCTTCTACCGGGGGTTCGAGCTCGGGAACGCGTACTCCGAGCTGAACGACCCGGACGAGCAGCGGCGCCGGTTCCTCGCCCAGGCGGGCGACGACCCCGACGCGAGCTACTCGTACGACGCCGAGTTCATCGAGGCGCTCGAGTACGGGATGCCCCCGGCGGCCGGGCTCGGCATCGGCGTCGACCGGATGACGATGGCCCTCACGGGGGCCGCCTCGATCAAGGACGTCGTCCTGTTCCCGCAGTCCCGCCGGAAGGCGTAGAGGTCGTTCAGAGCTCGGCGCGGAGCCGCTCGTCGCGCTCCCGATAGAGCGCGAGGCCGGCGAGCGCGGCGCCCGCGGCGATGGCGGCCGCCACCAGGTACGCGGGGCCGCTGCCGAGCACGATGGTCGTCGGCGCCTTCAGGGTCGGACCGGGGGCGTAGATCGCGAAGGAGAGCGCGCCAACCGCCCCCGAGGTCGGCGTGGGGGCCGCGGCGACCACCACGTCCGCGCCGCCCGCCGGGTCGATCTGGGCGCCGCTGAGGGCGGGGCTGACGGTCCCGTTCGTCGCGGACGGGGACCAGGAGAGGGAGGCGACGGACCCGGAGGAGCTCTCCGCCTCGACGCCCACCGAGGCGCCGTTGAACAGCGGGTGCGCGGACGACAGCGTCGCGCCCGGGCAGGCGGGGGCGGCGAGCGCGGTGGCGGCCGCACAGTCGCGGATCTGGCCCGCGCCCGCGGCGGAGAACGAGTAGACGACGCCGAGCAGGTCGTGGGGGTTCGCGATCGGCCAGTTCGACACGTTCCACGAAACGAGGAGCGAGGAACCGGAGCTCGTCGTGGCGCCCGGGGCGAAGTCCACCCGGAGCTCGGCGAAGCCGAACGCCGCACCGACGGCCGGTCCCGCGGTCGAAGTCGATCCGTTCCAGAGATCCCCGTTCGAGGGCCGCACGGCGAGGTCCGCGGCGAGCGAGAGCGCCCACGGTGTCGTGACGCCGGCGGGCCTCGAGCCGTTGAACGAGCCCGCGAGCGTCGGGGCGGCGGCGGCCACGACGTCGTACGAGGATCCAGAGGGAGCCAACTCGACGACCTCGGTCGCCGAGAGGAGCGCGTTCACCGAGGCGTTCGAGTTCGCGACGAGCTCGACCGACGGATGCGCGGACGGGACGACCACACTGACCCGACCGGCGTTGTACGACGCGAACGAGTGCGAGACGCCGGGGGCGGCTCCGGCCGCCATCGCCGGACCGGCGACGAGCGCGGCTGCCAGCACGGCGACGATGGCCAGGCCCGGCGGGAGCGCTCGGCGCGCCCGGCCGGACCGCACGAAATGCGTCACGGCTGCGCAAGGCTCCCTTCGGGACCCTCTATAATAATCGTTCCCGAACAGCCATTGAACGCGATCACGGATGGAGCTCCGACCAGAACCGGAGGAACCGGTCGACGGCGGTCTCGGGCAGCGGAGGAAACTGCAACAGCAGGCGGTGGACCTGCTTCGGGTCGACCAGCCGGACGAGCCGTTGGGCCCCCTGACCCTCCCGGACGACGACCTTCGACTCCTCGAGCTTGTGGAGGTAGTAGGAGAGGTTCGGCCCGCTCGTGCCGAGGGTGGTGCCAAGCGATGCCGGCGGCGTCGGGCCTTCCAGGTAGAGGTGGAGGAGGAGCGCCCGCGGAGCGGGCAATCGGAGGAGCGCGAGGACCTTCCGGTCGACCTCGGGGATGGGGCCGCCGATCTCCG
>DASYOF010000055.1:0-5086 GCA_036007995.1 Thermoplasmata archaeon | reverse complement strand
GATCGGCTTCGGGGCCGGCCTGACGCTCCCAACCTTCATCCTCGCGGTCCAGAACGAGGTGGCGACCGCCGACGTCGGGGCAGCCAGCGGGCTCGTCCAGTTCCTCCAGTCCCTCGGAGCGTCGATGGGCGTCTCTCTCCTCGCGGTGTTCCAGCAGTGGCGATTCAACGTCGCGGCGCCCGCGCTCCCGGCGGGCGGCTGCGCGCCGGGAGCCCCGCCGACCCTCGCCTGCGCGAGCTACGAGACCGCGTCGCTGAACGCGCTCGTGCAGTCGTACGACCAGCTGTTCACGCTCGGGCTCGTCCTGCTTCTCGCGACGTTCTTCGTCTCGTTCTTGCTGGTCGGCCGGATGCCGACCGGCCAGTCCAAGCCGACGACGCCCTCGCCGCCCTAGCGCAGAGGAAGCGGACTCCTCAGTACTGCAACAGGAGCGTCTTGCACTCCCGGCATCGGAATCCGCCGATGTACACCATCCCGTACGTGTTCGGTTTCGCGATCTCGTCGCCGCCGAACGCGAGGCGGGTGCGTTCGAGGAACCACTTCGAGCCGCCGATGAAGCTCTCGGACCCGAGGAACCCGGGCGCCATCGGCTTCGAGCAGTTCGGACAGTTCGGCATCGCGGGAGGCCGTAGTTGAGATGCGGCGAGGGGGGGAAGAGTTTGTCGGTGACCTGTCCCGGCCGTCTCCCTGGGGCTCGCCGAGAGTTGCGGGAGGTTGGGATCGGCCGTCGTGCGCGTCCCATATCTCGCGGAGTCGTCGATCCCGAGACGTGGGGCGGTGCTCCCCCAGCGTCGCGAGCGCGACCTGGTCGGGTCGGCGGGGACGCTGGCGAATCGCGCGGGTCCGGCGGAGCGAGGCCCCAGGAATCGCAGGTTAGGCCGGGAGTCGCGGCCCGGCCGGTTCGGGAGATGCGGCCGTCCCGGCGGTCGACGGCTTCCGACCGGAGACGAAGAACCACCTCGTTCCAGCGTCGGTCGTCACCTCCTCGAACCCGGCCTCGGAGAGTCCACGGACCCAGTCCGCGGGGCCGCGGAAGTCCATGGGGTGGTGGTGCCGTTTCCGCATCAGTCGCGAGAACAGCTTCGCGAGCCCGGAGCTCGGAGCGAGCTCCTCGATCACGATCCGGCCGCCGGCCGAGAGCACCCGGCTCGCTTCCTGGAAGAACCGCTCCGGCGCCTCCATGTGGTGGGTCGACCGCACCGCCGTGACGACGTCGAAGGCGCCCGGGGGAAACGGGATCTCCTCGCCCCGACCGGTCACGAACTGGATTGCGGTCCGGTGGCGCGACGCGGCTCCGACGATCTCCGCTTCCGGCTCGAGCACCGTGACCGTATCGCCCGGCCGGGCGAATCGCACCGTGAACGCCCCGGTCCGGCCGCCGACGTCAAGCAGACGGCGACCGGCTCCCGTACCCGTGAGCTCGCGGATCCGGGCCGCTTCCGACCCGCGGCCGGCGTTCACCAGAGCGCCAATGAGTCCCGCCCAGACCCCCGACGACGGGGCTTCGCCGCGGCCGGTGCCACCGGACATCGAGTCGGACCGATGCTCCGGGAGATAACTCGGTGCCTCTCCGGTCCGGTGGGGCCGACGGCCTCTCGTGGACTCGAGTTGGCGGGCCGCCGACCGGACCGATCCCGGCATTCGGGCGGGCCGGCCCAGGCCGTCGACGGAGTTCTCGTTCCGCTGGGGAGGGCGCCGCGCCCATGACGCGAATCGTCAGGTGAATCCGGCCTGACCGTCGGTTCATGTAGCCCCCGGAACGACTCGTCCTCGTGGCGAGCCGGTCCGCCTCCGAGTACGTCGCTCCTCTCGTGGAGGAACTCGGCCGGCGGGCGACGTCGGTGGCCATCTCCGGCACCGACCGGTTCGCGATCACACGGGTGGCCGTGGGCCTCGCCCGCCGGCTCGACTCCGGATTCCGCTGGATGGACATCCGACGTAGCGCGTTCATGCCCGAATCGTGGCAGCTCGTGCTCGAAGCGACGATGCCGATCGGATCGTTCAGCACGATCGACGCGAGCGCGCTCCACCCGGATCCGGATGCGGCGTACGCCGCCGCCTCCCTGGTGACCGCGAACGGAGCGACCGACCCGAGCTCGGCCCGTTTGGCGGAACTGCTACTCGGGTCGCTCCGGGGACGCGCGCCCCTGGTGTCCGGCACCACCCCTCCGCCGCCGCATGTCCTGCTCCTGACGAACGTGGAGCGGGCGAGCGCGGCCTTCGAGGGTCGCGCCGGTGCGCTCCGTCCGTACATTGAGGCGTTCAACGCGGTCAACATCACCGTTCTCCTGAGCGCCTGCAGCCGCCCGCGCGAGAACAAGAGCGACGTCGATTTCGTCCTCCGGGTGGAACCGTCGGACGATCCGGAGCGAACGACCGAGGTCGTGGTCACCGAGACCAATCGCGGGAGCGGCGAGTTCCCCCCGATCCCGCCCGGCTCCCGCTACACCGTCACCGCGCTCGCCCGAGCCGTCGCCTAGCTCCAGCGGCGATTCCCCGGCCCGGCCGCGCGGTGGTCCCCGCGGCCGCCGAGTCGCGCCGTTCGCTTATGTAACGCCGTCCGGTCGACCTCCCCATGCCGATGATCGACGTGTACGCCGCAGCCGACCTGTTCCCTGCCGGCTCCGACCGGGGGCTCGCCGCCGAGCTGACAGCGGCGGTGTTGCGAGCGGAGGGTGTGGCGACCCCCGGCCCGTTCCATACGAACAACACCGCGGCGTACATCCACCGGATGGACCCGAAGACGGTCCACACGGCTGCGACCGATTCGGCGCGGACCGTTCGAGTACAGATCATCACCCCGCCGGGGGCTCCGACTCGCGCGGGCCAAAACCAACTCGTTCGGGAGGTCACGGACATCGTCACCAAGATCTCCGGAGACCCCGGCCAGGCGTCCCGCACCTGGGTGCTTCTGACCGAGGCGGCCGAAGGCGGATGGGGGCTCGCCGGAACGGCGTTCGGCCGGGAAGAGTTCGCCGGCCTGGCGGCGAAGGCGGCGGCCGCCCGCGATCATCCCTGACGGGGGAGAAGGATGGCGGAGCGACTCCCGCCGGACCGGAGCGAGACTCCGGTCGTCGGACGGGATCCCCAGATTCTCCGCGATCTCCCGAGCCTCATTCGGAGGTGAACGGGTCGTCCGAGCCGTCGGGCGGAATCTCGGACGACCATCGACCGATTCGACCGCTCGCACCATGCGTCGGATTGGCTCAAACTTGGGTACGACCTTCCGAGGGTCCGCCCGTCCGTGGCCACCTCGGTGACGCCCGCGGCCGATCCCGGAATCGTAGGCTCCTAGTACCCGGACGGTCTGGGGAGGCCCATGTCCGGCCACGAGGTCAGGAGCATGTCCGCGACCGATGAAGTTCGCAAGTTCGACCACGCGAAGATCGAGCTGGTCAACATCGCCGGGGGCACCGTCGCCCGCTTCCACCTCCAGCCGGGGTGGAAGTGGTCGAACGACATCAAGCCCGTCGTGAAGACCGAGTGGTGCGAGGCGCCCCACTTGCAGTACGTGATCTCCGGCCGCTACCGGGTGAAGATGAAGGACGGCACGGAGTTCGACATCGGGCCGGGGGACGTCGCCTCCGTTCCTCCGGGACACGACGCCTGGGTACTCGGCAACGAGCCGACGGTCGGGATCGAGTTCGTTGGGGGTCGAATCGCCACCGGCGGACCCAAGTGAATCGAAACGAGTCGGCCTCCCACGGGTCGCAACTTCCCTCGCGTGGGGGTCGATTCCCAGCTCGGCCCGTCGAAACGGACGCGCGGATTGACCGCCCCGCTATCGATGCCGGCCCCCGAAGGGCGCGTGGGGTTGGGGGGCTTCAGGTCGCGGAACCCCGTTTCTTCAGTCGCAGTTCCACCCCGATGCCGCTCGTCGCGATCTCGCCTCGGCCGAAGGGGCTGCGATTGGCCATCTGCTCCAACTGCTCGCTCGAATACGCCCGCCGACGGAGTCCGCTCAGGATCCTCCGCGTGAGGAATGCGCCCACGGGGCCGAGTCCCATCCCTCGGACTTCCTCGCGGATCGCGCCGTCGGGTGCGTCCTTCCGCATGTCTTGGATCACCGCCGTCCCGCCCTCCCGAAGCACCCGGTGCATCTCGTCGATGGCTCGGTCCGGCCGGCGGAAGTTTTTGAACGCGGCCTGGCAGACGACGAGATCGAACGATCCGTCGGCGAACGGCATGTTCGAGGCGTCCCCCAGCCGGAAGGTTGCGCTCACCCCGGCCGCTCGCGCGCTCTCCTCCTCGATCTGCACGAACGTGCGGCTGATATCCAACCCGGTGACGTGAAACCGGCCAATTCGCGCCATTTCGATCGCGAAGTAGCCCGGGCCGGGAGCCACTTCGAGGATGTCGGCACCGTTCGGCAAGGCGCGGGTAAGCTGAAGCGCTTGGTTCTTCCAATCCTCGAGCTGATTCCCCGACCGACGCAACTTCGCGTATCGACGCGCCACCGGGCCTTCCATCGCGACGCCCTTGTACCCTTTTTCGCCCGCGGTGATCGAACTCATTCTCTTCGCCCCGTTCGGCCCAGACTAGCTCAATCCATGGCTATACGAGGCGCACGCTGGGTGAGCACCGCGCGTGTTCGTTCCCAGGACGTGCCCATGTTGGCCGGGGGAAACCTCTTCGATCACCGACGTACAACGCCGAGTGGCATCTCGAAGGTACTCCGAACGAACGATTGGACAGCACCGAAGGCCCGGTAGTTCCACCAGCTTGGCACGATGCCAATCTCCGACTGGGCGATTCTCGGGATCGTTCTCGTCGTCCCCCGACGGCCCCTGGTCTCCGCTTCCTCAGCTAGCCGATCCGCCCTTGGTGGCGGTACTGCGTTCCGAGTCGTGGTCACGAGCCATGAAGTATGGAGACGGCTGCGGACGAATCCGCGGGATTCCAATCCCGGTAGGGCCAGGGGGGTCGCACCACCCCTTCCGAAACGGACCGGATTCACTCGGTCGCTGTCGCGTCATGCGTTCGAGGCGGAGCGGGCATTGTCGTTCCCCGCGAACTGCGCTCGCAACCCGACGCCGAGGAGAAGGGCGCTCCCGATGGCGAGAGCGACCAGGAGGAGGCGGACGAC
>DASYOF010000054.1:0-10301 GCA_036007995.1 Thermoplasmata archaeon | reverse complement strand
ACGACGGGAAGCTCCTCCTGGTCTTCGACGACACGGTCGGTTCCGAGGAGAAGCGGGTCGACGCCGAGCTGTTTGACGTCATCCGGGCCGACCTCGACCGGTGCGGCGTCGCCGTCGACGCGGTCTACTACAAGTCCGACCGGCTCCCGACCCACTACGAGTGGGCGAAGCGGGTCATCGACCTCGGAGCGACGTACGTCTGCATCTGCCCGGCCGCGCTCTTGCAGGAGAACCGGCGCGCGGGGATCCCTTGCCCGGAGCGCGACCAGTCGATCGACGAGACTCGGACGATGTGGCAACGGATGCTCAGCGGGGGGTTCGGGCCGGGGGAGGCGGTCCTCCGCCTGAAAACGGACCTCCAGGGACCCGACCCGGCGTTCCGCGACCGGGTCCTTTTCCGGATCAGCGACCTCGACCACCCGCGCGTCGGCCACAAGTGGCGGGTCTGGCCGCTCCTCGAGTTCTCGTGGGCGGTCGACGATATCGAGCTCGGCGTCACCCACGTCCTCCGCGGCAAGGACCTCGTGATGGAGGACCGGATGCAGCGGTTCCTCTGGGACCTCCTCGGCCTCCAGGGCCCGCCGTTCGTCCACTGGGGGCTGCTGCGGGTCCGCGAAGCGAAGATCTCGAAGAGCAAGTCGTACGCCGAGGTGAAGAGCGGTCAGTACGACGGGTGGGCCGACCCGCGGACCTGGTCGCTCGCCTCCCTGTTCCGGCGGGGGATCTCGATGGAGTCGGTGCGCGCGTTCACGATGTCGTTCGGGCTCTCGCTCGCCGATATCGAGGTTCCGGCCGAGACCCTGTACGCGGAGAACCGCGTTCGGATCGACCCGATCGCGAGGCGCCGCATGTACGTCGATGACCCGGTCGAGGTCGTCGTGGACGGGTTTCCCGCGGACCTCCCGTCGGTCGACCTCCCCAACCATCCCGACCGGCCGGAGCTCGGCACCCGGCCGGTGCCGACCGGGGGCCGGTTCTACCTCCCGCGCGCCGACCTGATCGCCCACCCGGGCGAGACCGTCCGACTGAAGGATCTCGCGAACATCGACCTGCCGAGCGAGATCCCGGCCGAAGGCCCGGTCGTCGCCCGATTCGTGGACCGCGCGAACCGGCGGCTCCCGCGCTTGCAGTGGGCCGGGCACGCGGGGGCCGCCTCCGTCGACGTCCTCGACCTGGAGGGACGGCACTGGGTCGGGGTGGCCGAAGCGGCGCTGCACGACGCGAAGCCCGGCGATATTCTCCAGTTCGAGCGATTCGGGTTCGTCCGGGTCGAGCCCGATTGGTCCCCGGGGACCGCCCCGGTCCGCGTCTGCTACGGCCACCCGTAGGGCGAAAGGGGATTAGGGAAGGAACCCGCTCTCACCGGGCGGGCGGCCATGCGGTTTTCCCACACGTCCATCACCGTCCGCGACATGGACGCGACGATCGCGTTCTACACGAAGGTCCTCGGTCTCGAGTTCGACCGACGCCGCCGGATCGAGGAGAACCGGGCCGAGATCGCGTTCGTGAAGGACCCGGAGACCGGCGCCCGGATCGAGCTGACGAAGTGGGACGACAAGCCGACGTTCGAGGTCGGCGAGCAGCTCGACCACCTCGCCTTCGACGTGCCGAGCGTCGTCGCCGCCGTCGAAGCCGCCCGGGCCGCCGGCGCGCGCGTGGCGAAGGAGCCGTACCGGCTCGCCGGCGGCACGAGCACGATCGCCTTCCTCCTTGACCCCAACGACGTTTGGATCGAGCTCATCGAGCGGGCGCCCCGCTGAGGCCGCCTCGGTGAGCGCCGGGCCGGTCGCGGTCGCGGCGGCGCCCGAGGTCGCCCACCGGGCCCTGCGGGCCGTGTTCGGCGCGACGTTCTTCGTCCGGTTCGCGTTCGGGATCACCCTCGCGGTGTTCGCCTCGTACATCGCGAGCCGCTCGATCGGCATCGACTCGAGCGCGGTCGGAACGATCGGCCTCGTCAGCGCGCTCGCCCCGGTCGGCGAGTTCTCCACCGTGCTCCTCTCCGGGGTCGCGGCCGACCGGTACGGACGCTTCCGCGTCCTGTTCGCCGGGACCGTCACGGCCGCGGTGCTCATGGCGGTGGTCTCGTCGACGCGGAACCCGGTGCTGCTCGGCGCGGCGAACCTCGTCTTCGGGGTCGCGAGCGGAGCGATCCTCGCCGCGAGCCTCGCGGTCGTCGCCGACCGGGCGGAGACCGACCATCGGGGCCTCGCGATGGGCCAGTTCGATGCGGTGAACCTTCTCGGTTGGATCCTCGGGTTCGCGGCCGGCTTCGCGGCGCTCGGCACCCTTCCGAACGGGAAGCTCGGGTACGTGTTCCTGGGGGCGGCGGCGCTCCTCGCCGTCGGGTTCCTCTTCGCCTGGCGGACCACGCGCTACGATCCGGAAGGGGCGCTCGCGCCGACCACGATCGACGTTCGGTTCCTCCTCCGGACCGCCCTCCGGAGGGACGTGCTGGTCGTCACCCTGCCCTGGCTCGTGATCTACCTACTCCTCGGCACGCTGTTCGTCTTCCTCGGCACGGCGGCGACCGGCGCCGGCATCTCCCCGCTGCTCCTCGGCGCCGTGATCGGGTTCGGCGGCTCGCTCCTGCTCGTCACCCAACCGCTGTTCGGCCGGATGGCGGACCGGTACGGCCGGTTCCGCCTGATGGGGATCGGCACCGTCGGATTCGTCGGGGTGCTCGCGGGCGCCGGATGGCTCGCCACGTCCGGATTCAATTACCCCGCGATCGCGGTGCTCGCGGTGAGCGTGCTGCCGGCGCTCGCCTACGGCCCGGCGGCGCTCGCCGCCCTCGCCGACCTCAGCCGGGCGCTGTCGCGGGCGACGACGATGGCGATCTACACGCTCACGATCGCGCTCGGGATGCTCATCGGGCTCCTTGTCTCGACCACGCTCTACTCCCGGTTCGGCGCGCCAGGACTCGACGCCTACTTCGGCGGGATCGCCGCCGCGCTCGTCGGGCTCACGCTCGTCCGGTACCACGACCTGAAGCTCGCCGCCGCGACCGCGGCGCCGGCGCCGGTGACCCCGCCGGGGCCGCCGGCGGCGTAGCGCCCCGCTACGATTCCGGCTCGATCACGAGGTGCCGGATCGCCGGGAACGATTGTCGGAGCGCGAGCGACACCTGGTCGATCGCGGCCTCGATCTCGTCCGTGTTCAAGCCGTCCTGGAAGTTCACCCGGAGCGCGACGAGGATGTCCTCCGGTCCGAGCATCATCGATTGGAACCCCCGGACCTTCCGGACCCGCGCGTCGCGCTCGACGATCTGGAGGATCGTGCGCGCCTGGATGGGCGAGACGGCCTTGCCGACGAGGAGCGGACGGCTCTCGGCCGCGAGCAGGATGCCGGTCAGGAACAGCAGGATGCCGACCCCGAACGCGGCGAGGCCGTCGACGACGGTCCGGCCCGTCAGGTAGACGATCGCGATGCCGATGAACGCGACGATCGAGCCGCACACCGAGACGATGTCCTGGTAGAAGATCGTCTTCAGCCCCTGGTGGGCCGACTCGAGCAAGGTGCTGAGCGTCTCCTGGCCGTGCCGGAGCTCCCGCAGGGTCACGAGGATCCCCACGAGACTGAGGAGGAGCGTCGCCCCGACCACGAGGAGCGACGCGGGGAGGTCGGTCACCGGCCCGGGGTCGACGATCTGCCCGTACGAGTCGAACAGGACGAGGAGCCCGGACCCGGTGAAGGTGACGAGCGAGCCCGTGAACGACCAGAAGAACCGTTCCTTCCCGTAGCCGAACGGGTGGTCGTACGAGGGAGGTCGCTGCGACGCGACGAATCCCCAGAGGATCAGCGCCCCGCCGATCAGGTCGGTGATGGTGTAGATCGCCTGCGACAGCACCGCGTGGCTGCCGCCGGCGAGCGCGACCGTGAGATTGACGACGAACAGCACCGCGGAGAGGACGACGGTCGCACCGATGATCACCTGGGGGCGCATCGGGGGGGGAATCGACCTCGGTTTCCCTACCCGGCGGGGGCGGTTAATCGTTCGCGTTCGTGCGGACGGTGGGGCTCCACGATCCCTCACTCGATCTCGCGCTGCCGCCCGTCCTGGGAGGCGAAGAACGTCCATCCCTGGCCGGTGTTCAACGTGAGGTTCCCGAGCACGCGGGCCTGCTTGGTTCCCCGGGCGATGACGAACTCGGCCTGCAGCCGGTGGCGGGAGACCGGGTCGTCCCCTTGGGCCTGGAACGCCGCCTTGATCGCGTCGACCTTCTGCCAATGCACCTCGACGAACCGGCCGACCATCAGCGACGGCGCGTAGTCGATCTCCGACCCGTCGAGGAGCACCCGGACGTCGCGGACGACCTCGGGGGAGCAGTTGTAGAGGAACACCCGCCAGGAGCCGGTGGCGAGGACGGGCGAGGCGGCGAACTCTGGCTCGACCTCCTTGCGCTGCCGCTCCCCGACGGGCCAGACGTACGGGAACAGCTGCCCGTGGCCGGAGAGCCCGCCCCGCCCCCGGCTCCCCGAGCGCCACCGCTGGATCGCGCGCAGTCGCGACCGGAGGTTCGGGGTCTCCTGGACCCACTCGCCGTAGGCGACGGGGCCCCGGGCGGCGAGCTCCTTCTCGACGGCGGCGGCGCTTCGCTTGGGGTCGTCGCGCTCGAGCGTCTGCACAAGTCGCTCGAGGTCGGAGCGGGTTTGTCGCAACATCGTCAGAACCGCGACGGGTGTCGCAGTATCGCGCGACATACTACTTAGAGTTTTTCTGACGAGAGAAGGGTGCGACCGCGACAACCGAGCCGAAACGTCGACACATACATAGTCCATAGGTAGGCCGATGACGCCGAAGCGAGTCCGGAACCCTGCAGCGCCCGAGCCGATCGTTGAATTCCCCCGCCCGGAGGCCCCGTGGTGATGTCGCTCGGTCGCCTCGAGCGCGACCTCGTGGCGATGGCGGACTCCTTCGAAGTCCACCTCCGCACGTGCGCGGTCTGTCTCACCGAGGGTGGGGCGTTCTGCGACGAGGGCCGGTTCTTCCGCGAGGACGCGGAGGAGATCCGGTCGGCGCTCGTGGCCTACCGTGTGGGCGAGGACCGGGGCCGGTTCGCGGCCGCGATCAGCCGCCGCTGGTTCCCGTGGGGGGTCGGCGCATGAGCGTCCGCCGCCGCTCCCGCGCCATCGTGGTCCTCGGCGGGGTCGCCGTGGCCCTGTTCGCGCTCTCGCTGTTCGGGCTGATGGGGGTCGGCGCCCCGTCGGGCTCCGTGGCCCGCTCGAACGCCGGCCTCGCGACCGCCGCGACCACGAGCTGCACCGCCACCGTCCAGACGATGTTCTCCCCGAGCGTCGTCGTCGCCCACGCCCCGATGACGGTCCACGTCATCGTGACGTTCCAGGCCGGCAGCCCCGCGATCTGCAGCCACTCCGAGCGGATCGCGATGCTCGGACTCCCGCCCGGCTGCGGGGCCGTCACCTCGGCGACGTTCACCTGCACCCCGCAGGTGGCGGGCGTCTTCCATGTCCTAACCATCGTGACCGCGCTGAACACCGCGGGCACGGCGATGGACACGCTGGTGGTTCGCTAAGCCACCAACGGACCCGGGTCGACCAACCTCTTCCTCCCCTTCCTCTGACCAACCCCGGGGGAGGTCGCGCCCGCGACCTCCCCTTCCGGGGCCGACTCTTTTTGGAGATTCTCTGAGCAGTGTCGGCCCCCCGAACCGTCCGACGGCCGAGCATGTCGCCCGCGGTCGTCCGCAGGTCGATCGACGGATTCTCAGGTGTGCCAGCCCAGCGACCAGTCTCCGGACGGAGGCGTCGATTCCCTCCTCACGACGCCCCACCCACGTCGCTTCCGAACGAGGGTCACCTCCGCCGAGCGCCAAGCATTAAATCGCCGGCGACGGTGCTTCGTCCGTCGGAAATGTCCGAATCGGGAATTCGTCCATCCGCCGCCGCGACCGCTCCCCGGACGGCGAAACTGCGGCGCCCGACGCTCACCGAAATGGGACTCGCTCCGGGCAAGCGAGCCCGGCTGAAGCGCCTGCTGTACGGACATGGGCCCGGGGGCGGAACGCTCCTCGTCCTCCCGATCGACCAGGGGCTCGAGCACGGGCCGGTCGACTTCTTCCCCAACCCCGACTCCCAGGACCCGTCCTACCAGTTCCGCCTGGCGCGGGACGGTCGCTTCAGCGCGATCGCGCTCCACATCGGCCTCGCCGAGCGGTACTTCCACGAGTACGCGGGCGAGGTCCCGTTGATCCTGAAGTTGAACGGCAAGACCTCGATCCCCTCCGACGCCCAGTCGTTCAGCCCGCTGACGGGCTCGGTGGAGGACGCCGTTCGGCTCGGGGCGGAGGCGGTGGGGTACACGGTGTACGTCGGCTCCCCTGCGCAGGACCGCGATTTCGAGCAGTTCCGGCAGGTGCGCTCCGAGGCGGAGCGGCTCGGCATGCCGGTCATCGTCTGGGCGTACCCCCGGGGCGAAGCGGTGGGAAAGAAGGGGGGCAAGGAGAGCCTCTACGCGATCGACTACGCGGCCCGCGTGGCCCTCGAGCTCGGCGCCGACATCGTGAAGCTGAACTATCCGGTCGCCTCCGAGAAGGACAAGGAGAGCCCGGCCCCGTACAACACCCTCGCGCTCTCGCCGGACGCGGCGTTCCGCAAGGTCGTCGTCTCGGCCGGCCGGGCGCTCGTCCTCGTCTCCGGCGGCGAGAAGGTCGGCGACGCGGAGCTCCTCACGAAGGTCCGCTCCTCGATGGAGGCCGGGGCGACCGGGATCATCTTCGGCCGCAACCTCTGGCAGCGGCGCTACGAGGACGCCCTCGCGCTGACCCGCGAGCTCCATGGGATCTTCCGGGAATACGCCGAACCCGCCACGTAGGACCGAGGTCCCGCTGCTCATCGTCCTCGCGGGCGAGGACGACCCGCGACACTGTTCGGGCCGACGGCTCCTTCGGGCGGGGGAAGCGACCGACGTTCCGCTCGGGCGCCCCCCGTCGTCGCGCGCCGTCCTCCTCGACCCGCACGCGGAGGTCCCGCTCAGCCGGGCGGACCGGCCCGCGGCGCTCGCGGGCGGCGTGGTCGTCGTCGACTGCTCGTGGAATCGCATCGGTCGGAACGGCCGGTATCCCGACGGGATCCCGTGGCTCGCGCGGATGGCGGTCCGGCGACGACTGCCGTGGCTGGTCGCGGCGAACCCGCAGCACCACGGCCGCTTCGCCGAGCTCAACACCGCGGAGGCGCTCGCCGCCTCGCTGTTCGTCCTCGGCGAGGCCGCCCGAGCGCGCCGTCTCCTCGCCCCGTTCGCCGGCGGGGCGACGTTCTTCGAGCTGAACGCGGCGCCGCTCGCCGCCTACGACCACGCCGAGACGGCCGAGGGGATCGTCGCGGCGGAGGCCGCCGCCTGGGGCCCGGGCGCCGTTCGCTAGCCGCCGACGGCTTCAAGGCAAGGTTCGAATTGGCCGGGCCGTGCAGTCGCGCACCGAGCACGGAGGGTGGGTCGACTCGAAGGGACTGCCCCCGATCCTCTGGCTGATGTGGGTCGGAGGGGCGGTGATCACCGCCGTTCTGCTCGCGATCATCTTCGCGCTCGACATCCTGCAGCCGATCCTCGGGCTCGGCGGCTCGGTCGCGTTCGTGGCGATCCTCGCCGTCGCAGACACCGCGAGCGACCTCTATTTCGGCAACATGTTCCGGCCGAAGTCGATCCGCGCGGAGCCCGAGGGGATCGAGCTCCGGCCGATGTTCGGGACCGTTCGCCGCGTGCCGTGGTCGGAGGCGCACTTGGCTCCTGCTCAGGGGCCGGGGGGCTGGTCGCTCCTCAAGCTCGCCGCGGCCCCGAAGCGTCCGGCGACCGGCACATTCCTCACGGCGGATCAGGCGATGGCGCTCCGGTCGAGCCCGTTCCGGCCCGCGAGCTGGTCGCCGCTCGGCAACGCGCTCCCGTAGGCCGTCGAGGGGCCGCCGGACGCTCGGATCAGACCGGCGTTTCGTCCAGTCGCTCGATGGCGACCGACTTCGCCGCGTCGACCGCCCGGTCGAGCGGGACGCGCGCGAACAGGACCCCACCGTACCGCTCGTACAGGCGGCTCGTGTGCAGGGTGAGGCACCGCGCGCCGAACACCCAGCGCCCCGTCAGGTCGGGGTCGTGGCCCCGGAGGAACAACCGGGTCCCGGAGAGCTTCAGGAACCGCGCGAGGTCGTCCTCCGAGAAGGGGGGGACGACGCCGCGCCGGGCGCGGGAGGCGCCACACTCGCCCCAGGCCACGTCGAGGACGAGCTCGTCCTCCGCGCCGTCGAAGAGCGACTCCCACCGGGCCGACGGCGCGGTCCTCGGGAACCCGCCGTGGGCGAAGTAGACGCCGCTCGGGGATACGGCCGCGTACGGGCCGCGCTCGAGGAGCGCCACGATCCGGTGGTACCGTTCCTCCTCGGGCCCCCACAATTGGTCGACCTCCTCGGCGAGGTCGTGCGGGAGCACGCCGACGAGCCGGTGAAGCTCGTGGTTCCCTTTGATCAACAAGACGCGCTCCGGGTACCGGCTCGCGAGCCCGAGCAGGTAGAGCGCGTTCGCGACCGAACCGTAGCCGCAGTCTTCCGGCGACCGGTCGACGTAGTCGCCGAGCCCGATCAGCATGCGGTCCCCCGGCTCCGCGAGGAACGCGGCGACGACCCGCTGCGTCGACCGCCAGTCGCCGTGGGTGTCCCCGAAGACGACCGCCTCGGAGAACGGTCGCGCGGGGAGCTTGACGAGGCGGGGAGAGACGGGGACCTCGCGCTCGAGCCGGTCGAGCAGGTCGTCGGCCGCTTCCGGCGCGAGGGAGAGGATCTCCTCCGGCGTCGGCGGCACGGTGGCGCCGGGCGGGACGCTAGCCAGGGTCCCCCCGGCGGTGGACGGGCGATGCGGGGGGCCGGAGTTCCCGCGCGCCGGTCGGGAACCGGCGGGCGTTTGAACCGGCGTATGCCCTAGGCAACAGGGTCCTAAGCCCTGCCTCGGAAGCCCCGGCCGGGGACCGGACCGGATTGGCCGAGCTGGAGCACCCCCGCATCGTGAAGCCGCCCACGCGGCCGGAAGAAGAGTAGCCCCGGCAGGAGTTTCGGCCCCCGGCTTCGCCCCGCCGGCCGGCGTTCGAACCTGCGTCGCGAGATCCAGAGTCTCGCATGATTGGCCACTACACTACGGGGCTACGGCCGGCCGAGCGACGGGTCGTTCATAAACGTTGCCCGAACGCGGTCGAGCCGACGTCCCGGACCGTCGCTCCGTCGGGTTCGAGTCCACGAAATCCCAAATAGTATGGGTCGGTCGCTGGTGGCATCCGAGCGCCGGTGAACCGATGACGGACGGAACCGGTCGGATCCCGTCGTCGCTCCGGGCGCGACTTCCGTGGTCGCGGATCGGCTTCTTCGCGATGGCCGGCGGCGCGGTCGTCGGCCTCCCGGTGTTGATCGGCGGCTCCGCGGCCGGCTTCCACGGGGTCACGATCGACCTCCCGACCGCCGCGCAAGACGTCGGCCTCTCCCTCATCCGGATGGTCTCCGCGTACCTGCTGTCGCTCGGGTTCGCGATGCTCTACGGCTACGTCGCGGCGACGAACCGGGTCGGCGAACGGGTGCTGATCCCAATCCTCGACATCCTGCAGTCGGTCCCGATCCTCGGGTTCTTCCCGATCGCGCTCGTGTTCTTCGTCAGCCTCACCCCGCATTCGTGGATCGGCCCGAACCTCGCCTCGATCTTCCTGATTTTCACCTCGATGTCGTGGAACATGGTCTTCGGCGTGTACGAATCGCTGAAGTCGTTCCCCGCCGACCTGAAGGAGTCGGCCGATGCGTTCGGCGTCCACGGATTGCAGCGGATTCGCCAGCTCGTGTTCCCCGCCACGGTGAACCGGCTCGTGTACAACTCGGTCCTCTCCTGGACGGCGGGCTGGTACTTCCTCGTCCTCGCCGAGATCTTCTCGACCGGGGCGACCGGCGTGTCGCTCCCCGGGATCGGCAGCTACCTCGCGACGGCCGCCCTCGACAAGGACGAGAGCGCGTTCCTGGCCGGGCTCATCCTGCTCATCACGGTGATCGCGCTGATGGACTTCCTCATCTGGCGGCCGCTCGGCCGTCGGGCCGAGAAATACCGGTACGACACCTCGCCCTCCGGCGAATCCACCGAACCGGGCACGCCGTTCGGCCCGCGACCGCTCCGGCGGGCGGCCGGGTACGTCGCGCGTGGCGTCGTCGGTTCGGTCACGAGGATCGGCGCCCCGATCGCCACCCTCGCCTCGCGCACCGCCGGGGCCGCGCCGAAACCCGGCCCTCGGACCGTCTCCGCCGCCCGCTACGTCGCGATCGGCGCGGTCCTC
>DASYOF010000053.1:0-4002 GCA_036007995.1 Thermoplasmata archaeon | reverse complement strand
ACGATGACGCCAAGGATGGCGATCACAATCCCGACGATTACGTAGGTGCTCCAGGGCGACGGACCGGTTCCACTGAGGAGCAGGATGCCGGCCACGGTCGTAGGGCAGGGCCGCGGAACGCGTTAACCTCGTCGGGGCATGCGACGTCCGCACGGCGCGACGGCCAGAGGGGAACTCCGACCCCCGGCAGCCCGGGCCCCGGTGCTGTGCGGAGTCCTCGAAAGTCCCCCTCCACCGACCCGGCGCTCTGCGCGGAGAAGTGCGAGCGGACGGCCGCTCGGTGGGACGCCAGTGGAGAGTCCCGCCCGCGGGGCGGAGGCTTAAGCCCACCACCCGGATGCGCGCCCGGTTTCAGAATGGGCGCCCGACCAAGAGCCGCAGCGTTTGCCCCGCGACCGACCGGTCTTGTCGTGCTGGTGATCGCGGGTGTGGCCCTCCTCGCCGGTATGGCAGCTGGCGGGGTCGCGGGCCAATCGCACACGATACTGTCCGCGCCGGCAACCGGAGAGGTCGGACGGCTCGCGGCTCCAACGAGCTCGGGTCTTTCGTCAACGATCCCGCCGTCGCTTGGTTCGGCGGCCCGAGCCTCATCGCCACCCCCGACGATCCCCCGGGTGGCCCAGACGGTGGTCCTCACCAACGGGACCGTCGAGCCCGGAACCTTCCTGGCCGGGAACTCTCTGAACTCGGAGGGCGTGGCGTACGATGCGGCAAATGGCCTCGTCTACGAGTTTGGCGGCGGCCAGGACCTGATGATCCTCGACCCGGCAACGAACGAAGTCGTCGGCTCGGTAGATATCGGGGGCGGCGGCTACTCGGTTCTCTACGGGGCCGCGGCGCACGAACTGTTCGTTGGGGCCTCCAACCACAGCAACGGGATCACGATCCTCAACGCGACGACGAACGCGATCCTCGCGCGCGTCACCGTGCAGGCGTTCCCGTGGGGCATGGCGTACGACAACGGCACCAACCAGCTGTTCGTGAGCGACTTCTCGACGGAGAACGTCAGCGTCGTGAACCTGTCCACGTTCACCGTGAGCAAGAACATCACCGTCGGTCCGCTGCCGCTCGGAATCGCCTACGACAGCGCGAAAAGCGAGCTCTTCGTCGCGGAAGAGAATTCGTTCCCCGGCCAGCTCACGGTGATTTCCGACACGAACGACTCGATCGTGACCAATATCTCGCTCCACAACCCGACGGCTTGGCCGGTCTACGACGCGACCAACGGGCGAGTGTACGTCTCGAACGGCGACAACCTGAGCGTCATCTCCGACACCACCAATCACGTCGTCGGGAACTATCCGGCGGGCGACGTCCTCGTCGGACTCTCCTACGATGCGGGAACGAACCAGATCTTCGCGGCCGGAGACACCGACGGAGCCGTCAGCGTGTTCAACATCACCGGGAACCATTTCGTCGCGAACGTCACCACCGGCTCGGGCCCGTACTCCCTGGCCTACGACCCGGCGGACCACGACGTCTATGTCGGCGAGCAGATTTGGACGGTAGGGGTCATCTCGGACGCCACGGACGGACTCGTCGGGAACATCACCGTCGGGGCAACGCCGTTCGCGCTCGCCTACGATGCGGGAACGAACGCTCTGTACGTCTCGATGTACCAGTACGGGGGCCAAGTCGTCCTGGTGTACAACGCGACGACGTACCGACCGATCGCGTCGGTGCCCGTCGGCCCGAACGCCCTCTCCCTCGTGTACGACCCCGCCCACGGGGACGTGTTCGTCGCGAACGAGGGCGGCGACAACGTCAGCATCATCAACGATACCAACCTGACGGATTTCGCGTCGGTCCTCACCGGGTACAACCCGACGGGCCTCGCGTACGACCCGGCGCTGGGCGAGGTCTTCGTCGCGAACTCCGGGTCCTCCACGGTCACCGCGATCAACGACACGAACGACTCGGTCGTGGCCACGCAGGCGGTCGCGAGCGGGGCCTATCTGGTCGCGTTCGACCCCGCCAGCGGACGGCTGGTCGTCTCGGGGGACGCCGTCGCCAACATCACCTTCCTGAACGTCTCGACCCTCGCGCCGGAAGGGAGTCTTGCCCTCCCCGGAGGGGCATACCAACTTGCCGACGACACCGCCCAGAGCGATGCGTTCGTCGTGACGTACAACATTACGAGACACGCCTGGGCCGCCGAGGTCATCTCCGACGCCCAGGGGACGATCGTGACGGCGATCCCGAACGTCGGGAACATCTCGGAGGGGATCGCGTACGACCTCGCCACCGACGAGATCTACATCTCCGACAGCTTCGGACGGAGCGAGGGAATCGCGGGTTACAACGTCACCGTGATCTCGGGACAAACCGACGCGGTCGAGGCGACCCTCCCCACCGGCGCCCTACCGGCCGGGATCGCCGTCGACTCGACGACGGGAAATGTCTACGTCGCGAATTACGGGCAAGGCACACTGACCGTCGTGGCCCAGTCGCCGGTCTATGCGGTGACCTTCACCGAGTCCCACCTTCCCGGCGGCACGAGCTGGGCCGTGACGTGCAACGGGGTCCACCAGAGTTCGCTGACCACCTCGATCGTGTTCTACGCCGCCAACGGCACGTCGTCGTTCACCGTGTCGCCCGTGAGCGGGTACACGGCGACCCCATCCTCCGGATCGATCCCGATCGACGGCGGTCCGGCGAGCCAACTCATCGACTTCGCGAACGCTTCGTCCGGCGGTTCGGGTCCGGCCGCCAAGTACCTCGTCGAGTTCGTGGAATCCGGGCTCCCGAACGGGACCAGCTGGGCGGTCACATTCAACGGTAGCCTGGAGACCGGGTCGAGCGCCTCGCTCGAGTTCAACGTCACCAATGGAACGTTCGCCTTCACGGTGCGGGCGGTCTCGGGGTACGTCGCGACTCCCGCGTCCGGTTCGCTCCCCGTCGCCGGACACTCCGCGCAGCAGACGATCGCGTTCGCCGTCAACTCCACCGCGCCGCCCGCTTCGAAGGGCGGCTCCGGGACGAGCGGGCTCTCCCCGACCGATCTCTACCTAATCCTCGCGATCGCGATCTTGATCTTGATCGTCATCGCCGCGCTGATCCTCCGGTCGCGCCGCCGACCGCCCCCTCCGACCGCACCCGGCACGCCGGCGGCACCGCCGGGTCCCACCCCGTAGCGTCCGGGGCTCCGGAAGGCCGGGTTTCTCGACGAATCCGGGCCGGAGGGATCGGGCCGGCGAACCCAACCGGGACCGGCGCCGGGCGCGAGCGCGGTGGCTCGAACGACCCGCCGCCTCTCCCCTCATGTAGGGTCCCCCGGTAGACGCCCTCGGGGGCGACCGAGACGACGACCGCGATCGCGGACGCACCGCGATCTCCGACGCGCGTGCTCCGTCACGCCAACTTCCGGCTCCTGTGGATCGGCTCCGTCACCTCCGCGGCCGGCACGTCGATCGGGTCGATCGTGCTCATCTGGCTCGTCTACAACGCCACGCATTCGCCGATCGCGATCTCGCTCCTCGGGATCGCCCAATTTCTCCCGACGCTCTTGTTCGGGCTGCTCGCCGGAGCGCTGATCGACCGGTGGGACCGGCGTCGGCTCATGCTCGCGTGCGACGTCGCCCGGGCCGTCTGCTTCGGGGCTCTCGCCCTGTTCGTGCTGGTCTACGGCGCGAGCACCGTCGTTCTCATCGGGGTGGTCTTTGCGGTCGCCGCGTTCAGCACCGCGTTCCGGCCGGCGACGAACGCCACGATCCCGCGGATCCTCCCGGCGCCGGACGTCGCCGATGGAAATGGCCTTCTCCAGGGAGGCAGCACGATCGCCTCCTTCATCGGGAGTCCGATCGGCGGGGTCCTCGTGGTGACCGTGGGGGCCGTGATCGGGCTCGCCCTCAACGCGCTGACGTTCGCGATCTCGGCGACCACGATCTTCCTCATGGTCATCCCGATGGCCCGACGCCCCACCGACGGGACGACCGCGGCCCGAACCTCGCTCTGGACGGAGGTCGGGGAAGGGCTCCGCTACCTGCGCTCCCAGAGCGCGCT
>DASYOF010000052.1:0-2400 GCA_036007995.1 Thermoplasmata archaeon | reverse complement strand
GGGATCAGGAAGAACGGTCCCGAGATCCCGACGACCCGGAATGCCGTGGCGTTCCCGAACCAGCCGTGAACGCTCGCGGGGCCGGGCAGCGGCTGGTCGCTCACGTAGATCACGCTGCCGACCGAGGCGCGAAGGACGCCGGCGAGACCCTGGTCGAGGACGACCTCGTGCGTCGACGGCCCCGCGTAGGTGCCGTTCGCATAGTGCGGGTCGCCGCCGTTCGAGAATCCCAACCCCGTGACGACGGTCGGCGTGTCGAGACCGGTGTTCGCCCCCGGGATCCAGCCGACCGCCTCGGCGCTGGCCGGGCCCCAGCCGCCGGGGATCGCGCTGCCGTCCAGCGAGGCGTTCGACGCGGAGTAGAGCGAGGAGTTGGCGAACACGAACGACGTGACGAGCCACGGGCTGTCGGTCGCGACGTTCGCGTCGGCACGAGCGAAGCCGTTCGGTACGCCGTGCGCGTGCGTGAGCGGCGGGAACGTCGTGGTGGTGAGCGACGTGTTCGCGCTCGTCGCGATCAGGTCGACCCCGCTCGCCGTGGCGAGCCGCGACGCGCTCTGCTGGACCCCGGCGGAGAGGGCGAGGAGGACCGTCACGAGGCCCGTGGTGAGGCCGATCCCGAGTGCGGTGAGCGCCGACCGGCCGGGTCGGCGGCGGACTCCGTCGAGGGCGTAGCGCACGGGTCCGCCTCCGCCGCCGGCCTAGGCGGCCGGCGAGCGAAGCTCGCCGAGCGTCGTCGCGTGCGAGGAGGTGACGTCGTACTTGTGGATCGACTCCTCCGACACGGTCCGGACGCGGACCCCGGTGGCGTCCGGGAGGCTCGCGAACCGGGACGGGATCGAGGCGAGCAGGTCGCGGACGACGTCCTCGACGAACTTCGGGTGCCGGTGCGCGGTCAGGACGACGTCGGCCTCGTCCCCGCGTTTCAGGATCGCGTACGTGGGCGACGACTGTGCCCCCTCGATGGCGTCCAGGATCGCATCGACCTCGACCTCGGCATCCTCCGAAAGGTCGAACAGGAGGCGCGTCCGGTTGCGCTGGTTGTGGGTCACGATCGGCAGCGCCTTCAAGGACGGGTCGGCGAGGAGCGGGAACTCCTTTTCGAGCTTCGCTCGGGCGGTCTCCATCGCGCACGGGCACGCCGTCATCCCGACCGCCTCCGCGCCGATGGACCGTTGGACCGTGATCGTCCCCTGCTCGCCGCGTCGGGCGGTCGCCTCGGCGAACAGTTGGAAATCCTCGAGCGACCGGCGCGCCGGGGTGATGCCGCGGGGCGCGAAGTACTCCGCCTCCCCGAGCACTTCGGAGTTCGTGGCGTACGGGTGGCGGACGAGGAGCTCGCGGGCGATGGCGGAGCACGCGGCTTCGAGGCTTTGGACCGGGTGCTGGGCCGTCCAGTCGACGACCTCGGCGAGGAGTTCCGCGTTCCGCGAAAGGTCGGAGCCCTTCCGGGTGGAGGGGAGGTCGACCGCCACCGAGAAGGAGACCGACAGGCTGACCTGGCGGCCGGGGCGTTGGACGACGAGCGGTTTCTTCACCGCCGTCACGCCGACACGGGACAGTCGGAGACGGTCGTGGGTCGGGGCTAAGGCGTGAACGTCCCGCATGCCGCGCGGGGACGTCCGAGGTCCCCATAACAGGTTGTTGGTCCCACTCCCCGCGGGACCACCCGCTCCGCGCTCAACTTATACCGCGCGCGGGAGTCGGCAGGCGATGAGCGACACGGACGCGAGCCCACCGCCCGCGACGCCGACCTCCGCGGCGGCCCCGGCCGCCCCGGCCGCCGCACCCTCCGCGGCCAAGCCGACCGGGGGGGCCCCGACGCCGACCCCCGGCCCCCACATGGAGACCGAGGTCCTGATCATCAAGGAATTGAAGAAGATCTACGACCCGGAGATCCCGATGAACATCGTGGACCTCGGCCTGATCTACAGCTTTGAGTGGGGCGCGGGCGACGACGTCGTCCTCCACATGACGCTGACCGCCCCGGGGTGCCCCGTCGCCGGCATCCTCGCCGACGAGATCCAGGGAGCCATCGAGAAGGTCCCCAACGTCACCAAGGCGAAGGTCGACTACATCTGGGACCCGCCGTGGACCCCGGAGCGGATGAGCGACTTCGCGAAGCGCCAGTTCGGCTACTTGTAGCGGCGCCGCCGCGCGAGCAGCGCGATCGTGACCCCCGCCACGACCGCCACGGCGACGACGAGCAGGAGCCCGAGGACCGTGGGACTCAGCGAGAGCCCGGTCCCGCCGCCGGGCGGCTGATAGGGCGTGATCGACAATCTCGCGGAGGCCGACACGTTCGCCCCTACCGAGTCGGTGGCGTGGACCACCACGGTGTAGTTCCCGACCGTTCCGGGAGTGCACTCGATCGTTGGACTGTTGGCGGCGGTGCACCCG
>DASYOF010000051.1:0-6012 GCA_036007995.1 Thermoplasmata archaeon | reverse complement strand
CCCGGCCTGGGCGACCGCGGCGAACGAAAGGAGCGCGTCGAGTTCGCCGATCGCTCGCGAGAGCCGGTGGACGGCCGGAACGTGAGTCTCGATGGAAAGGAGGAACTCCTCCCACGCGACGCGCTCGGCCTCGGTCGCCTCGGAGCGCGCGGCGAGGATCTGGGATTCCAGCTCCTGGAGCTGGTCGGAGGTGAACCGCTCGCCGCTGGCGAGGGTCTGCTTTCGGCGGAAGTGCGCGGGGACCCGGGCGAGGTTCGGTCGCGAGACGTCGAAGTAGTAGCCGAACACCTGGTTGTAGCCGACCTTCAGGCTCCGGATCCCGCTCGCCTCCTGCTCGGCGAGCTCGAGGCGGGCGAGTTCCGCGAGCCCATCGGCCTCCCGGGTTCGCGCCGTGTCGACCGCCACGGCGTACCCCGGCCGGAACAAGGTGCCCCCGCTCTCGACCGTCGGCGGGAGGTTGTCCGGGACGGCCCGCTCGAGCAACTCGACGAGAGCGCCGGGCGGGGCGAGCGGCGGGAGCAGCGAGTCGATTCCGCTCGGTCGGCCGTCCTCGGCGACCAGACGGGAGCGGACGGTGGCAACCGAGGCGAGTCCCGTCTTCAACGCGCCGAGCTCGGGCGGACGGAGGCGCCGGCCGACGAGCCGCGAGGCCACGCGGGCGAGGTCGCCGACCCCGCCCAACTCCCGGCGAAGCCGCTCGAGCGCCGCGCCCCGGCCGACGAGCCACGCGACGGCGTCCTGGCGGGCCGCGATCGCCGGCACGTCGGCGAGCGGCTGCTTGAGCCAAAACGCGAGGGTGCGCCGGCCGCTGGCGGTCCCAGTGCTGTCCCAGGCGGAGAGGAGCGTCGGTCCGTCGGGGTCGTCCGGGTTCATCGGACGCGCGATCTCGAGGTGGCGGAGCGTCTTCGCGTCGAGGCGGAGCCGTCGCACCGTCGCGAACCCCTCGACCGGGGCGACCATCGGGAGGAGTCTCGGCTGGGCGACCTTCAGATACGCCGCGAGACGGAGGTCCGCCTCGGCCGGAGCGGCGGCGATGGCCGGCGGGGCGTCGGCCTCGGGCATGGCCGGGGGCGCGGCCTCGACGTGGCTCGATCGGAACTCCGTCCCGAGCGCCGACCGGAGCGCCTGGCCGAGGCGGCTCTCGTCCGACGGGGTGAACAAGATCTCGCGGGGAGCGAACGGCGCCAGCGCGGCGATCGCCCCGTCGACCCCCTCGAACGGGGCCAGCCCCCGGAACCACTCGCCGGTCGTCACGTCCACGACGGCAAAGCCGGCCCGTCCGCTCGGGGGCAGCGCGATCGCCGCGAGGAAGTTGTGGTCCGGCCCCCCGAGAATGCGGTCCTCGAGGACCGTGCCGGGGGTGACGACCCGCGTGACCTCGCGGCGGACCAGGCCCTTCGCGGCCCTCGCGTCCTCGACCTGGTCGCAGACCGCGACCTTGTACCCCTTGCGGATGAGACGGCCGAGATAGCCGTCGACCGCGTGCTGCGGGACGCCGGCCATCGGCATCCGATCGCCGGCCGTGTCCGGCGAGCGGGCGGTCAACGTGATCTCGAGCTCCTTCGAGAGCAGCTTGGCCTCCTCGCCGAACGACTCGTAGAAATCGCCGACGCGGATCAGGACGAGATGGCCCGGGTAGCGGGCCTTCACCCCCTCGTACTGTTCCATCAGCGACGTCGAGACCGTCGCGTCGCTCATCGGGAAGCGAGCGAGCGGCGCGCGGCTGATAAACGTTCGCGACGACCTCGCGAAACGCTGGCCGCCGGGAGCGCCCGGACCGTCGGGGCAGCGGCCCTCGGGAAGGGGGCGCTGAGGGGGAGATTTGAACTCCCGAGGCGTCGCCGCCACCAGCTTTCAAGGCTGGCGCCTTCCCAGGCTAGGCTACCTCAGCACGCTCGGTCCGGGACGTTCGCGCCGTCCGATAAACGTCTCCTCCCGGCGGCCGCTCACGGGACGCTCCCGTCCGACGCATGCAGGCGCCGGGAGTGTCGGGCCGGCGGGGGGAACCCGCGGGCGATTCGAACCCGGGTAGTCAGCTTGGAAGGCTGACATCCTACCGCTAGATTACGCCTGCACGCGCCGCCTTGGGCCAGCCACCGCCCGGTCTAAGAGGTTTGGGCCGCAGGACGGCCGGCCGAGTGCCCGGCCGTCAGTTCAAGCATCGCCACCCGCTCGAGCACGAGCCCTTCCCACGCCGATTCGGGGACCACTTGCCGGTCGTCGGCGGTGATCCCGAGCCGGTCGAGGGTCTCGGCCGTTAGGGCGCGTGGGTAGGCGGACGGCTCCTCCCGGAGGCCGAGGGAAGCGAGGACCTCCGAGGGGACGCGGGGCCGCTCCCCGACGACCACGAACGCTTCCGAGTCGGATTGGAACCCGACCTTCTGCAATGCGCGGGGCAGCTGGTCGTCGCCGGCTACGAACAGCGCGAGCTCGGCGCTCCGGTCGCGGAGCCGCTCCTCGCCCCGCGCGCGGGAGCGCCCGAGGTGCGCCCACGCCGACAGCAGGTGGCGCTCGCTCGCGATCGAGCGGGCGTCGAAGACGGCGACGAGCTCCGGGCCGGCCTTGCCGAGGGCGCGGAGTTTCTCGATCAGTCCGGACCGCGTCGGGTGGCCGGCGGCGGCGCGGGCGGCGCCGACGATCCAGAGCGTCCGACCCTCGCTGGTGGGAACCGGGACCATCGTCGATCACTCCCGAAGGAACTTGAGTAACTGCTCGAGCGTCCGGGGCTTGAGCGTGTAGTTCTCCTTCTTCTCCCGACCGATCGTCGACGTCGGGGTCGCGCCGTAGTCGTGGCCGGGCAGGACGACCAGGGCGTCGTCGAGCCGGACCACCCGATGGAGGAGGCTCTCGTACATCTCCGCCGGGTCTCCGCCCGGGAGGTCGGTCCGGCCGCATTCGCCGACGAACAGCGTGTCGCCGGTCGCGACGTTCCCCTCGAAGATGTACAGCACGCTGTCCTTCGTGTGGCCCGGGGTGTGGACGACAGAGAACTTCAGTCGACCGGCGTCGAACGTGTCGCCGTCGACCACGGAGATGTCCTGGTGCAGCGGGGCGACCTTGTGGGCGACGACCTTGGCCCCGGTCCGGGCCTGGACCTCCCCGTTACCGGCGACGTGGTCCCGGTGGCTGTGCGTGTTCAGGACGTACCGGACCTTCACCGACCGCTCGTCGATCGCGGTCAGGACCGGTTCGATGCCGAACGACGGGTCGATGACGACCCCTTCTCCGCCCTCGGACTCGGCCACGAGGTAGGTGAAGTTCTGGTACGGACCAACGTTGAACTGCTGGAGGAGCACGGGGGCTCCGATTCCGTTCGGGGCTTTACCATCTCGCCGAACGACCGTGGCTGCGAGTTGGGGTCCATGTACCGTGCTTATCCGTCGGCCGAACCGTGACGGTCGGGTCCGGAAAACGCGTCCATGGGTTCCGGTCCGATTTCTCGGCCTTTGGACGGCGTATATGCGCCCGAGGATTATATCGCGCGGCGCCGAGCGAATCGTTCGATGCCCCACCAAGCGGCGGGCGGAGCCACCGCTCGGCAGCGCCACGACCATCGACGAGGCAAGGCCCTCGATCCGTCGCGTCACGCCGGGGGGGCCGGCGGTCGACGACCACCGGCCGGGATGCGACCGGCGCTCGCCATCGCCGTCGTCATCGTTCTCCTGGCGGTCGTTCCGGTATCCCCGGCCGGAAGCGCCCGGACCGGCCTGGCCGGGGTCCCTCGGGCCGCCGCGGCGACCGCGACCGCCCCAGCCCACGGTCCGGACCGGCCGACGCCGCTCGGCGACGCGGCCGTCGCCCCCGCGTCGACCTTGGGGAACTGCACGTTCGTGGGCCAGGTGGTCGGAATCCCCTACGTCGGCGGACCGGGAACTCCGATCGCGGGCGCCAGTGTCAACATTCTCGCGATCGACCGCACGACCATCCTCGCCACGACGACGACCGACGCGAACGGAACGTACTCGGTGACCATCGGCTTCGTCGGGCGCTACTACGTGGCGAGCGCCCCCATCGGCCCGTGGGGGGGCGGATGGCCCGCGGGGACCGGGTCGCTCGAGCCGCAGCTGTTCCTCGGCTCGGGAACGGTCGCGGAGGAGCTGTACGCGTACCCGCGTCTTTCGTACGACAACGCGACGTTCGTCTTACCGGCCTGGAACAACCTCTCCGGCTACCTCGACAACGGCAACGGCCAGCCGAACGGATCGTTCGTCCAGCAGCCGGTGCTCTCGTGGGTGCAGGACGGCGTGTACTACATCAACGCCTCGAACGACCTCGTGTTCTATTCGTTCGCGAACGCGAGCGTCACCCTGGTCCACCGCTGGGTCCTCCTCTACACGAACATCATGAGCTACGCCGGCTGGCAGAACGAGTTCTACCTGACGCAGGACGGCCAGTTCGCCTACGGTGCCGGCTGCCTCGGACCGTGCACCGCGAGCTCCGCGATCACCTTCTACGCCGTGAACCTCACGACGTTCCACGCGTTCGAGCACAACTTCACCGGGTTCAACGCCTCGGCCGGGCACGACAACGCGCAGGTGAACATGGTCGGCTTCGGCGGGAACTCGAGCCTCGCCGTGTTCCTGCCGTCCTCGGGGGTGCTGCACCTCTGGAACCTCTGGAACGGGACCGAGTGGGTCGGGCCGAAGCTGTCGTTCTTCGAGGCGAACAACCTCTACTGGGTTCCGTACCTCAACTCGTTCGTCAACTTCCGGGCGGAAGGCTCGAAGACCGACCAGCTGGAGCAGTGGACTCTCGCCTCGAACGGCACCTGGACCCGGGTGTTCCGCGGGACCTGGTACACCGGCGGCTTCATCGCGAACGGCGTCAACGGCCTCTATCTCAACGTCACCTCGCACCTCCTCTGGACCGGGGTCGACTTCCAAGGCGGGATCCAGTCGTTCGCGTACAACTGGTCGGGGAACGGCACGCTGGACCACGAGGTGGACTACTCCGAGGTCGCCCCGAACTCCTCCAAGTACCCGGACCCGGTCCTGATCCCCCAGATCAGCTCCGACGAGCACCGGTTCACGGTCGTCAGCAGCGGCCCGGCGTTCCAGACCGGATGGTGGCCGTACGGCGGCAACGACTCGTTCGTGGTGGACCCGGACCCGGCGCACACGGTGTTCTACAGCTCGAACGTCTCGGTCGACCACCTGATCAACGGGACGTACTACCCGACGCAGGCGTACGCCGATTCCCAGTCGCTCGACGGCCAGTTCTTCAACACGACCCGGCTCGTGACGTACTTCAGCTACGACTGCAGCGACCACCTCCACAAGACCACCGACTGCCCGGTCGGGGGAACGACGCCGGACACCACCCCCGGGACGATCTACTACGTCTGGCGGTCGGACCTTCCCGAGAGCCCGTACCCGGTCACGGACGGGCAGGGGGAGACGGCGCCCGCTCCGAACCCGACGGTCGCCACGACCCAGGGGCCGGACTGGGTGAACGTCTCCTGGACGGAGACGGCGTCGCCGGTCGTCAACTTCACCCTGTCCTGGGGGACCAACGAGCTCGACCTGACCCACTCGGTGAGCCTCTACGCCCAGAACACCTCCTACAACGTGACCGGTCTCCCGACCGGCGCGACGTACTACTTCCGGGTGGTGGCGCTCAACTTGCACGCGCCCGACGCCGGCTCGCTCGTCAACGTCACCGTGGTCCCCGTGGCGGGCGTCGCCGTCGGCCTCCACGAGGTCGCGGCGAACGCGACCAACTTGACGGTCGCATGGACGAACCCCGGCGCGCCGCCGACCGTGAACGACACCGTGCTCGTCGGGACGCAGTGCGGGGACTGGACGCAAGTCGACTCCGTCGGCGTCGTCCCCGGCGACATCGTGACCGGCCTTCAGCCGGCGACCCGGTACTGCGTCGAGGTCGCGGTGTGGAGCGCCGGCGGGGAAGGCCCTCTCTCCTCCCCCCTGTTCGCCGAGACGGCCGCGGTTCCGAAGTCGCCGCTCCACCTCCGCGCCTACGCCCAATCGAGCGACTCCATCTGGGTCGGCTGGA
>DASYOF010000050.1:0-1715 GCA_036007995.1 Thermoplasmata archaeon | reverse complement strand
GCTCGCGGTCGTCGCGATCTTCGTCGTCGTGGCCGCGCTCTTGTTCCTCGCCGTGTTCCTCGTCCTTCCCGGGAACCAGCACTTCTACGCCCTGATCACGATCGGGATCCTCTCGCTCGTGTTCGCCCTCGGGGCGTACCTCGCCCAGGCCGCCGTCCCGGACGGACTCATCGCCCGGTCGCTGTCGTGGGGATTCGCGGGGCTCGGCTTCTTCCTGCTCCTCGGTACGGTGGTCACGAACCCGGCCTCGACCCTTGGCGTCCTCGGCCAGATCCTCGCGATCGTGATCGTTCTCCTGTTCCTCGCCGCCGCGCTCGCCGGTGCCTACTGGCGGTCGTGGACGGTCGCGAGCACGAAGGCCCGCGTCGAACAGCGCGCGGTGTTCCAGTCCCAACCGCCGCGTTCCGCGCTCGACTACTCCGCCGCCCAGCACGACCGTGAGGTCACGCAGGCGCCGCCCCCCTCTCCGAAAGGTCAGTCATGAGCAGTCCGATGGGAACCCCCCCGCCCCCGCCGCCGCCGCCCGCGCCGGCGTCCGGGCCCCTGACGTGCCCGAAGTGCCAAACGGCGAACTCGCCCGGGAACAAGTTCTGCTCCGCGTGCGGAGCGCCCCTGACCGTGACGTCGCCGCCTGCGCCGGGCGCCCCGCCCCCACCGGTGGTCGACATCCGGCAGAAGGTCGACCAAGACCGGGGGTTCCTCAAGAAGCTCCAACTGCTCCTTCCCGGGTTCCGAGGGTACCGGCAGGGGGAGGACGACCGGGCCGCCGACAGCATTCTGAGGCTCCAGGTCGCCGACCGGGTCCACCGCGCCAGCACCATCGTGACCACGGCGCGGTCGTCCCTCACGAACTCGGGGGACTTCGCGCACTTGAACGACCTCGCCCAAATCGCGGCGGAGCTCAACATGCTCGAAGGTCAGATTCGCCACGCCGAGCAGGGGTACACGGGGATCTCGCCCGCGGTTCGGATCAGCGTCACCTCGCTCGACAAGCTGTACGAGTACGACTACGGGTTCGTCCAGGCGGCGGACACCCTCACCGAGACGCTCGCGCCGCTGAACGTCCCGAACCCGTCCACCGCCAACGCCGCGACCGCGATCCAGAACGCGCGCTCGGTCATCCGGCAGTTGCAGGCGGCGTTCCAGGCCCGGACGAAAGCGGTTCAAGGCATCCAGGTGTAACGGAGCAGCACGATGGTCACCAACAACCCGGTTCCGGCGAAGGGAGGGAGCCTCCTCGGGGCGACCACGGTCGTCTGGGAGGATGCGTACAAGGGTCCGAACGTCATGTGGCGCGTCCCGCGCAACATCCGGTACGGCGACAACGTCGTCGTCCGCCAGGACGAGACCGCGGTGTTCTTCCGCGACGGGAAGGTCCTCGCCTATCTCGACCGCCCCGACCGGTACGCGCTCACGAGCCTCAACGCCGGCATCGTCGGCAACCTGATCCAATCGATCTCCGGCGTCCGGCAGGAGGCCGAGGTGTATTACCTACAGCGCCGCATCTTTGATGGGAAGTTCGGGAGCGCCGAACCGTACGTCTTCCGGGACCCGGACTTCGGGCTCGTCAACCTCCGGGTCTTCGGCGACTTCCGCTGGAAGGTCGGGGCGCCGGACCTCTTCATCAACCAGTTCGTCGGGACCTTCGGGGCGGTCTCCACCCCGGACGTCATCGGACGGCTGAAGGACCAGATGGTCCTGCTCGTCTACAACAC
>DASYOF010000049.1:0-2338 GCA_036007995.1 Thermoplasmata archaeon | reverse complement strand
AGATGTCCTACTCGAACGACTCGGTCTGCTCGAACGCCACCGGCGTGGTCACCTGCGGGGCCATCGAGCAGCTGTACCTGAACAGCTCCGACAACGGCACGACGTTCTCCGCCCCCGCGCTGCTCACCGGCAACGTCACGCCGTACTACTCGTTCTACGCGATCTATCTGTGGCCCGGCGCGTACTCCTCGGTCGCCGTTCGCGGGTCGAATCTCTACCTCGGCTACGCCGAGATGACGTGCCCCGGCTGGAACTCCTCGACGTCGCTTGGGTGCGCGTGGGGCTCGGCCGGAACCCTGCAAGTCACCGTCTCCGAACCGTTCAACGGCACGGGGGTCACGGTCACCTTCCACGCCCGGGGCTTGAACGCCTCGGTCCCGTGGTCGGTGAGTCTGCTCGGGGTCAACCGTTCGGCGGGCGGCACCTCCCCGGTCGCGTTCGGGGGTGTCCCGAGCGGAGAACCCCTCATGTGGGAGGTCCCTTCCGTCAACGTGTCGGGAACGGTGTTCATCCCGGTGAACGGCTCCTTCGGGTTTGGGAACTTCACGACGTCCCAATCGATCGTTGTCTCGTTCACCGAGGTGGTCGTCGTCAACGTCGGGGTCTCGCCGCTCCCCGGCAGCGTCTTCGGGTTCCAGACGAGCCTGACGGTGCTGCCGACCCCCGGTCCGTATCAGGCGCTCCTCGGAGCCCCCTTCCCGCTGAACGTCACGGCGAACACGTGCCTGTTCTGCGACCAGTTCGTCCTTCGGTTCCTGTCCTGGAGCGGCACCGGCGCCGGCTCCTACAGTGGGCTGAGTCCGAACGTGTCGATCGTCCCGACGGGTCCGGTGACCGAGGTCGCGAACTTCCTGGTCGAAGGGTATTGCGTCCACTTCCCGACGGCGAGCTGCCAGAATTACTCGGCCGGAATGAACTTCGTTGAGAACGGGCTTCCGAACGGCACCCTTTGGTCGGTGACGTTCAACGGCACGACGCTGTCCAACACGACGACAACGATCTCCGACGCGAACGTCACGGCCGGCGTGTACCCGTACGCCGTCTGGACCGTGCCCGCCGGACTTCCCGGGCAGGCGTGGGTCGGAACCCCCTCCGTGCCGTCGCCGCTGCTCAGCCCGGCGACGTCCCTCGTCGTCGTCACGTTCGCGCGGGTCCACCTCAGTTCCGAGACGTTCCCGTTCGCGGTCAATACCACCGGCCTCCCGACCGGCTCCGATTGGGCGCTCGAACTCGGCAACGCCTCGTACGGGGCCGCCGGCCCATCCCTCGAGGCCAACATCTCCGGCGGAACGAGCGTCCTCATCAACGGAACCGTGGTCCTCGGACCGTCCGGGATCGAGTACCGGGTGGCGAGCGTCACCTCCAGCGTCGGTGCCGAGAATTCGAGCGGTGCAGCGACCGTTCCGGCCCCCGCTCGCGACTTCGTGAACGGGACGACGTGGGTCACGCTCCACTATCTCCCGTATGACCGCGTCACCGTCTCCGCCACCGCGGGCGGTACCGCCGGCCCGGCGAGCCAGTGGGTCGCCGTGGGACGTTCGACCAACCTCGCGGCCCTGCCGATGGCGGGATACCGGTTCCAGGGCTGGTCCGGGACCGTGGTCGGCACCCTCGAGAACCTCTCGTTCGTCGTCAACGTCCCGTCCCACGAGGTCGCCGCCTTCCGACCGATCCCGGCGCCGACCTGGACCGTCACGCTCGCGACACCGGGCCTCCCGACCGGGCTGAACGCCACGTTCGCGCTCGGCGCGGACCGTTTCAGCGGCTCCGCCGGCTCCGCGTTCGAGAACCTTTCGACCGGCTGGTATTCGCTCGCGGCGGCGAACGTCACGGACCCCAGCGGGGGGGCACGATACGTGGTCGTCTCGACGGCTCTGGCGCCGGGCGGGGCGCCCAACGGAAGCGCGCTTCTGAACGCCAACGCCACGTTGACGATCTCCTTCCGGACCGAGTACCTCCTGACGATCGTCGCCGTCGGCGGCGGGACCACGACGCCGGTCCCCGGTGCGGAGTGGGTCAACGCCTCCGCTCCCGTCGACCTGACGGCGGTCCCAGACGGCGGTCGACGGTTCCTCGGCTGGACCGGCCTCGGCCCCGGTCACGTCGACTCCGCGTCGTCCGCGGTCGCCGTGACGTTGACCGGCGCGGTTACGGAATCCGCCTCGTTCGCCGTCCGACCGCCGCCGGTCCGGTTCCCGTACAATCTCACCGTGGCGGAAACCGGTCTCCCGCCGGGTACGCCGTGGTCGGTGACCGGGGCGGGGGCCGGCGGCGCAGGCGACGGGACCTCGATCGTCCTCCCCCGACTGAATGGGACGTACACGATCGTGACCGGGCC
>DASYOF010000048.1:0-12336 GCA_036007995.1 Thermoplasmata archaeon | reverse complement strand
CGCCGTCGAGATGGGGAAGGCGGCCGAGGCGGAGGAGTTCGAGCGGGCGGCGCTGCTCCGGGACGCGCTCGAGGGGTTCAAGTCGCTCACCGAACGCCAGCGCGTCATCGGCCCGGGCGCCGGCCGCGCCGATGTCCTTGCGCTCGCCTACCCGAACGACGCCGGAACGCTCCGCGTCGCCGTCGGCCTCCTCCACGTCGTCGACGGCGAGGTCCGCGGCACCGAGCCGCACCTGCTCGCGGTCCCGGCCGACGACGTGCCCGAGCCGGGCGAGCTCCTCCGGCAGTTCCTGACGCAGTACTACGGAGAACGGCTGATCGTCCCCGACCGGATCTACATCCAGGGACCGCGTCCCGACGGCGTCGACGACGTTGTCGACTGGCTCGAAGGCGAGCGGGGGATCCCCGTGAGCTTCCGCCCGACCGGCCACCCGGCCGGCCTCGCGAGCCTCGCCGAGCGGCTCGCCCGCGCGACCGTCGAGCAGGTCGTCGTCCGCGCCCCGCCGCGCGACGTCCTCGTCGCCGTCCAGCGGCTGCTCAACCTCCCGACGCTCCCGAACCGGATCGAAGGGATCGACATCTCGATCTTCCAGGGCTCGGAGGGGGTCGCCTCGGTCGTGGTCTTCGACCGCGGCGCTCCGGCGAAATCGGAGTACCGTCGCTACCGGATCCGGACCGTGGAGGGGACGAACGACTTCGCCAGCATCGCGGAGGTCGTCCGCCGACGGTTCCAGCGGCGCGCGGAGGAAGGGGAGCCGCTCCCGGACGTCCTCCTGATCGACGGCGGCCGCGGCCAGCTCGCCGCGGCCGAGGAGGTCCTCAAGGAGCTCCACCTGGACGAGCGGATCCCGGCGATCGGGCTCGCGAAGCGCGAGGAAGAAGTGTACCTGCCCGACCGGGCGGAGCCGCTGAAGCCGAACAAGAACGCCCCGCCGATGCTCCTGCTCCGGGCCGTGCGGGACGAGGCGCACCGCTTCGCGGTGACGTACCACCGGACGCGCCGGCGGATCCGCCTGCGGGAGGAGTTCGACGACGCCCGGAAGTCTACTTCGCGTTCTTCGCGCGGTCCGGGGTCCCGATGAACGGCATCCCGCTCACGCGGCGCGCGACCTCGGCGGGCGTGAGGCGGCGGAGCTCGGACTCGGGCTCCAGGATCGCGACGTCGAGCGCCTCGGGCGGGAACGGCGAGGGCGAGCCCTCGGCGACCGCCTGGACCGCGAGCTTGAAGGCGCCCTCCTCGGTCCGGTCGCCCCCGATCTTCTCTTCGAGGAAGTCGGCGACCGCGCGGCGGTTGCGGCCGATCGCGTAGGCCTTCCAGCCGATCGTCGCGCCGCTCGGGTCGAGCTCGACGAGGCCGGGGGTGCGGCCGGTGAATCCGCCGAGAAGCAACGAGACCGCGAACGGTCGGGTGCCGCCGAACTGCGTGAACTGCTGGAGGTGGCCGCCGAGCGCGGCGGCGAGGAGCGAGTACGGCGCGGCTTCCCCGAACGTGATCCGGTGGCGCTGCGCCTCGAGGCGGAGGAACTCGACCAAGACCCGGGAATCCGCGATCAGGCCCGCGGTGACGCACCCGAGGCCCGCGTCGATGGCGAAGCTCTTCTCGATCGAGCCGGCCTCGGCGAGCGAGCTCACCGGAAGGTTCCGGTAGGCGACGAAGACGATCCCCGCGTCGTACGTCACCGCGACGGCGGTGCCTCCCATCTGGATCGCTTGGAGGGCGTACTCCACCTGGAACAGGCGCCCGTCGGGGGAGAAGACGGTGCTCGCGCGGTCGTACGCCATCTGGCCCGGTTGCATCTCCATTCGACTCGCACAGCTCCCGAAACGCTCGCGCCCAGACAGGTGCCCGATTTGAGCGTTCCGTGGGCAGTTGCCTCGACGTCACCGCCTCGCGGCCCGTCCGGGCGTGCGGGGCGCGCCGCCCCGGCAACGCTCAAGTGCCGTGGCCTCGATGGCGTCGGTCCCATGCCCGCGAGCGCCCTCACGGTCCTTCCGATGGCGTCGAGCCACCGGGGCGCCCTCTCGCCGGCGTGCGTCCAATGCGCCGAGGGCAAGAAGATGGTCCTGTTCGTCACCGGGCTCTGCCGGTTCCGCTGCTTCTACTGCCCGGTCTCCGGGAACCGGAACCAGATCGACCAGGTGTACGCCAACGAGCGGCGCGTCACCTGCGACGCCGACGTGCTCGACGAGGCCCGGGCGATCGGCGCGGCGGGCACCGGGATCACCGGCGGCGACCCGCTCGGCGTGATCGACCGGACCGAGCACTACGTGCGTCTCCTGAAGGAGACGTTCGGACCCTCTCACAACATCCACCTCTACACCCACGAACCGAACCCCGAGAAGCTCGAGCGGCTCGCGCGCGCCGGCCTCGACGAGTTCCGGCTGCACATCCCGCACTACCTGTGGGGACCCCTCGCCGCCGACGGGGGAGCGTATCGGAAGGTGCTCGAGGACGCGCCGAACTGGGGGATCCGCCGAGGCGTGGAGATCCCGGTCCTTCCCGAGAAGGAGGCCGAGCTCCGCCGGCTCCTCCAGACGCTCGACGAGATCGGGGTCGATTTCGTGAACCTCAACGAGCTCGAGTTCTCCGAGACGAACGAAGAAAAGCTCCACGACCGGTCGTACGAGCTCGACCCGTTGAACGGCTGGGGCGTTCGCGGGAGCCGCGCCGTCGCCCAGCGGGTGGTCCGGGAGGTCCGGCTATCGGTCCCCGTCCACTATTGCTCCTCCCGATTCAAGGACGGCGTCCAGCTCCGCCAACGGCTCCACCGGCGGGCCGAACGGACGCGAGCGCCGTTCGCCGAGACCACCTCCGACGGAACGCTCGTCTTCGGGGTCGTCGAGGCCCCGGTCGGCCGCGACGTGGCGCGATGGGCGGGACGGCTCGTCCGGAAGCACGGGCTCGGCCCGGAGAGCTACCGCGTCGATTTTGGCCGACGGCGCCTGGAGCTCGGCGCCGAGCGGCTGCGCGGCCTCGCGCCGCGCCTCGCCGCTCCGGCCTTCGAGGTCGAGGAGTACCCGACCGCCGATGCGCTCGAGGTCGAGCGGGAGCCCCTCAATCGGGCGGCGTTCCCGGGGTACGCGGGCGGCGGGACGTAGCCTTCGTCGCATTCGTGCCCGCCGTAGGTCAGATACCGTTCGTCCCCGCGCCGATTCTTGATCGAACACGGGCCCCATCCGTCGTCGTCGGCGCCGTACCACATCGGGCAGTCGCGGCAGTGCAGGGGGGACGGCGACGCGCGGGGGGCGGTCACGGCGGCTGGCCTCGCCCGAGTAGGGCCCAGGCTTGCACGGTGTTTTCCATCAGCGCGGCGACCGTCATCGGCCCGACCCCACCGGGGACCGGAGTAAGGGCCCGCGCCCACCCTTCGAGGGACGCGGCATCGGCGTCGCCGGCGCCGCGTTGACCGGACGGCGCCGTCGGGTCGGGCACGCTCGAGAGCCCGACGTCGACCACCGCCGCTCCCTCTGGAACGTTCGATCGGTTCAACAGCCCCGGTTGACCGACGGCCGAGAACACGACCTCCGCTCCCGAGAGCGCCGCGACCAGGTCCCGCGTCTTCGAGTGGGCGATCGTCACGGTCGCTTCGGCGCCGAGTCCTCGGGCCGCCAGGAGGAGAGCGAGAGGAAGTCCGACGGTCTCGGAACGGCCCACGACCGTCACGCGCCGGCCGAGGAAGTCGGCGCCGTAGTGCCGGGCGAGCAAGATCGCGCCTCGGGCGACGGCCGGTGCGTGGATCGGCTGGCCGGCGACGAGGCGGCCCAAACTCGCCGCGCCGACCCCGTCGACATCCTTCTCGAGGCGAAGGGTCGAGGCGGCGGAGAGGAAACCGAGCTCCGGCGGGAGCGGGTGCTCGAGCAGGACCGCGTCGACGGTCGGATCCTGGTCGAGCGTCGCAAGTCGGCTCCGGAGGGAGATCGACGTGGTGCTCTCGGGGAGCATCTCGTCCTGGAAGTCGATCCCGACGCGGGCGGCGGTTTTCGCCTGCTGGCGGAGGTATAACTGGAACGGGGAGGCCCCGCCGCGGTGTACGCTGACCAGTCGCGGCGGCCGGCCGCCCTCCGATACTCCCGCCCGGACGGCCGCGCGCGCCCCTTCGAGGAGACTCTCGGCGACCGCTCGGCCGTCCCAGCGAGAGGTCACCCGACTCCCCGGGTTCCGAACCCCGTTCGGTAGATAACGGGGAGACGAGGGCGCGCGCCGAGTCGCCGCCCGGTCGCGACCGGACACCTGATGGCGGGAGTCTCCGATAGAGGCTTTATAGAGTGGAACCCCTCGGTACCGTTGGAGCGGTCCGAGGGGGACGGTACCGCGACCATCGGGGCAGTTACGGACCCAAAGGGCAATGCGACGGCCGACTCGGGCAGTCGAGAAGACCTCGACGCCTGGGGCCGGACGCTGCCGTATGAGACGACGGCCAACGTAGAGGTCCCCGCCCGGCTCGTCGACCAGGTCATCGGGCAGGACGACGCCGTCGAGGTCGCCAAGAAGGCCGCGACCCAGAAGCGGCACATGATCCTGATCGGCGACCCCGGCACCGGGAAGAGCATGCTCGCCCGGGCCATGGTCGATTTCCTTCCCAAGGAGCCCCTCCAGGACATCCTCGCCTACCCCAACACCGACGACCCGAACGAGCCGAAGATCCGGGTCGTTCCGGCGGGAAAGGGCAAGGAGATCGTCGCCGCCCAGAAGCTCGAGGCGGCGCAGCGGAAGGAGCAGCGGATGCTGCTGCTCGCGGTCGTCGCGATCGTCATCTTCCTCCTCGCCGCGTACGTCGTCTGGATCACGCCGGGGCACGACCTGACGGCGCTCCTCATCGCGATCATCGTCGTGATCTTCCTCTACGTCATCGTCCGCTTCTCGAGCGGCCGGTCCGACGGCGCGAACACCGTCGCCAAGCTGCTCGTCGGGCATCAGCCGGACGAGAAGCCGCCGTTCATCGACGCCACGGGCGCCCACGCTGGCGCCCTCCTCGGGGACGTCAAGCACGACCCGTTCCAGTCGGGCGGCCTCGAGACGCCCCCGCACGAGCGGGTCGAGGTCGGGGCGATCCACAAGGCGAACGGCGGCGTGCTGTTCGTCGACGAGATCAACCTCCTGAAGATCGAGAGCCAGCACTCGCTGCTCACCACGCTCCAGGAGCGCAAGTTCCCGATCGTCGGCCAGTCGGAACGCTCCGCCGGGGCGATGGTCAAGACCGAGCCGGTCCCCGCCGACTTCGTCCTCGTCGCGGCGGGGAACATCGACAGCGTCCAGTCGATGCACCCGGCGCTCCGGTCGCGCATCCGCGGGTACGGCTACGAGCTCTACGTCCACTCGACGATGCCGGACACGCTCGAGAACCGGATGAAGGTCGTCCGGTTCGTCGCCCAGGAGGTCGTCAAGGACCGGAAGATCCCCCACTTCGACATGGGAGCGGTCATCGAGATCGTCCGGGAGGCGCAACGCCGCTCCGGTCGGTCGGGCCAACTCACTCTCCGTCTCCGCGAGCTTGGCGGCCTCGTCCGCATCGCCGGGGACATCGCGAACTCTGACGGCGCCCGGCTCACGACGGCCGAGCACGTCGTCCGCGCGAAGAAGACCAGCCGCTCGCTCGAGCAACAGATCGCCGACCGCTACATCGAGCGCCGGCGCGAGTACCGGATGTTCTCGACCGAGGGCGCGGCCGTCGGCATCGTGAACGGGCTCGCCGCGATCAACGCCCAGTCGGGCATGTCGGAGTTCTCCGGGATCGTGCTCCCGATCGTCGCCGAGGTCACGCCGGCCCAGACCCGCGACGGCGGCGTCGTCGTCGCGACGGGCAAGCTGGGCGACATCGCCAAGGAGGCGGTCCAGAACGTCAGCGCCCTGATCAAGAAGTACACGGGCGAGGACATCAGCCGATACGACATCCACATCCAATTCGTCGGCACGTCGGACGGGGTGGAGGGCGACAGCGCCTCGGTCTCGATCGCGACGGCGGTCATCAGCGCCCTCGAAGGGGTCCCGGTCGACCAGTCGGTCGCGATGACCGGTTCGCTCTCGGTCCGGGGCCAGGTGCTCCCCGTCGGCGGCGTCACCGCGAAGGTCGAAGCGGCGGCCGACTCCGGCCTCCGGCGCGTCCTGATCCCCGAGGACAACATGGGCGACCTCGTTCTCGAGTCCCGCTACCGTGGGATGATCGAGGTGATCCCGGTCCGGACCCTCCGGGACGTCCTCAAGTACGCTCTCGTCGGCAAGGGCACCGCGAAGGACTCCCTCCTCGAACGGCTCGCCGCGATGGTTCATGCGACCAGCCGGACCGACGTCGGCGGCGACCGCGTCCCGCCTCCCTCCGGGCGCCCGGCAGGCACGTGAGAAGCTCGACCCGCATCCCGACCCACCGGCTCGCGCCGACGTGGCACCCTCCGAAGGAGCCGTCGGACGCCGAGGAAGGCGAGGACCGGTTCCGGAACCGCCCGTGCTACGTGTTCAATCCGTCGTTGAAGGCGAGCATGAACGACCAGGCGTGCGGACACTGCCGGTTCTACCTGACCGCCAGCTGCCCCCACATCGACGAGTTCATCGACGACGTCGAGGACCTCTCACCCGACTAGGGCCCGGGACGTGCGCGGGCTCCTCGTCGGCCGCTTCCAGCCGTTCCACTTGGGCCACGTCGCGGTCGTCCGTCACCTTCGCACCGAGCGACCGGACGAGACGCTGATCCTCGGGATCGGGAGCGCCGAAGAGTCGTACACTTTCTCGAATCCGTTCACCGCGGCGGAGCGGTACGAGATGATCGCGCGGTCGCTGAAGGCGGAGCATCTCGAGGGCTGGGTCGCCGTTCCGATCCCCGACATCCACCGGCACGCACTGTGGGTCGCCCACGTCGTGGAGCTCCTGCCGACGTTCGAGCGGGTCTATACGAACAATCCGCTGACCCGGACCCTCTTCGAGCGAGGCGGCTTCGAGGTCGAGAGCCCGCCGGTGTTCGACCGAGAGAAGTTCGAGGGGACCGCGATCCGCCGGCTCCTCCGCGAGGGAACGGACGCGTGGTCCGAACGGGTGCCGACTCCCGTCGCCGCGTACCTCCGGAGCTTGCCGGCGACCGATCGCTTGCGGGCGTTGGCCGCAAATCGCGACGAATGACCGACGGAGACCCCGACCGGGCGCCGCGCCCGAAATTCCATCCCCTTCCCGAATGGATCGGGCCTGGGACGCGGGCCGTCCACGCCGGCGCCCGCGACGACGCCAACGCGGGAGCCGTGGTGTTCCCGATCTACCAGACGTCCAACTTCCACTTTCCGGCCGCGTTCTCCGAGGCCCGCGACCCGTCCGGCGTCCACCTGTACACGCGCCTCGACAACCCGACCCAGGAGGTGGCCGGCGAGCTGCTGCGATCGCTCGAGGGAGCGGAGGCGGCCCGGGTGTTCGGGTCCGGGATGGGGGCGATCTCCTCGACCCTGCTGACGTTCCTCCGACCCGGCGACGAGATCGTCGCGCTCGAGGACCTCTACGGCGGAACGGTGGACCTCCTCCGGGAGCTCCTCCCGCGATTCGGGGTCCGGGTCCGTCTCCTGTCCCAGGCCGAGGCGGAGCGGCCCGAGGACGCGATCGGGAAGGCCGCTCGGGTCGTGTACTTCGAGTCCCCCACGAACCCGCTCCTTCGGGTCCACGACATTCGGCGATGGGCGGCGGCGGCCCGGGCCGCGGGGGCGATCTCCGTGTTCGACAACACATTCGCGACCCCCGTCGGCCAGAGCCCGCTCGCGCTCGGCGTGGACCTCGTGGTCCACTCCGCCTCGAAGTATCTCGGTGGGCATTCCGACCTGATCGCGGGGGCTGTGGCGGGAAGCGCGGAGCTCGTCCAGCGGGTCGACCGGACGCACGCCGTTCTCGGGTCGCCGCTCGACCCGTTCGCGGCGTTTCTCCTGACGCGGGGCATGAAGACGCTGCCGCTCCGGGTGGCCCGGGCGAGCGCCAACGCCGCTCGGGTCGTCGAGGCGCTCGAGAGTCACCCGGCGATCGCGCGCGTCCATTATCCGGGCCGCGACCAGCCGGACTCCGAGGCCGTCGCCGCCGCGCAAATGCGTTTCCGAGGCGGGATGGTGGCGATCGAACTCCGTCGGGGCCAGTCGGCGGTGCAACGGTTCCTGAAGCGGGTCCGGCTCGTCCACGTCGCGGCGAGCCTCGGCGGTGTCGAGAGCCTCGCGAGCGTCCCGAGGGAAACCTCGCATCGCGGCCTCAGCGACGCCGACGCGCTGGCGCGCGGGATTGTCCCCGGGCTCGTCCGGCTCTCCCTCGGCATCGAGGAGGCGGACGACTTGGTCCGCGACCTCTCCGAAGCCCTCGACGGCGTCTGACCGCTGCCGCGACCGCCACCATTATGGCCCGAACGCCCTCGGCCCGTCCGACGCCACTGTAGCTCAGCCTGGTAGAGCGGCTGATTCGTAATCAGCAGGTCGGGGGTTCAAGTCCCTCCAGTGGCTGACGTTCTCCGGAGCGCGGGCCGATAGCCCGCGCGTGGCTTCGAACGGCGAGCGGTCCTTGCCGACCCGTTCGGGCCACCGGAGGGTCACCATTTCGCGGTCGCGAGGCCGCGCTACTTCGGGGGGAGATCCCGGATCCGACCGACGTCGTGCGCCCACCGGGTCCAACTGTAGACCGGTGGGTCGACATCGATCTGCCAGAGGAGGGCGTTGAGTTCCCCGCGGTGCTGGAGCTCCTCTTCGACGAGATGCCAGAGCACATCGCGGACCGGGAGGTGGCAGTCGTGGTCCGACGAACGGCCCTTCGGCCTCACGATCGTACGACGCAGGTCGGGTTCCCCCAGCGCGGACATGAACCGCTGGATGTGGGACTGAAGGTACGTCTCGAACTCCGTGAGCTGGGCGAGGGTCGGGGGCTCGCCGATCTCCGGTTCCGGCGCCGGGAAGGCGTCGGCGGAACAGTTCTGGACCCAGAAGTACAGCGCCCCCTGAGAGTGCGCCAGGATGTCGAGGAGCGAGGGGTAGGACGCGCCTCGGTCGCGGGACAGTTCCCCGGGGGGAAGTCTCGCGAACGTCTCAAAGTAGCCCCGGCGCGCGGCCGCGAGGTACGCGAACCACTCTCGCAATGTGTCCAGTTCGGCGACCATGTCGAGGTACCATCGGGTTCCGGTCGTAAAGAGCCCTCGCCTCTGACCAGTCGCTACCCGCGAGAACCTGGGTGTCGGGGAGCGGCGGCGAGTGCCGGTCCGTTCCCCGTCGCGGAGAGGCCGTTCGGGTTCGACGTCGCTGGGGCTACAGCGTGTCGATCAGGAAGATCCCTCGATGTTCGCCCATCGGGTCAATGAACCGGGACGCGCTCACGGCGACGGACCGGGCCTTCCCTGACCGCGGCGACACGACGAGCTCGAACCTCGAGCTCTCCCCGGTTTCGAGCGTCTTCCGGGCCACGGCCATCGACCTCGGGGAAAAGTCGAACTCGGCATCGATCGGCGAGCCGATCAGTTCCTGCCGGGGGCGGTGCGTGAGGGCGGTCGCGCGCTCATTTGCGTCCGTCACGCGGAGGTTGGCATCCACCACGAGGAGCGCGATGGAAGACGCCTCGATGATGCTCCGGTTGTACGACTGGGCGTCGCGAAGCTTCTGGAGCGTCGAGCGTTCGGGGGCCACCGGCCCGGCGGAGCGGGAATCCGAGGCTAAGAGCCATCGTTGTCGATCGGATAGGACCTGTCGCAATCCCGCCCGTTCCCCCGGGGGCCCGGCGTGCCGCCGAGGGACCTCCCACGGTCGCCGGCTCGGAGGAAATCCTCCCGGGGAGGGAGTGGTCGCCGAGGCGGCGAGGCTCCTTCGGCGGCGTCACCGGTTTATCGCTTCGCTCGGACGGGTTCATCTACCCGGTCGCCGATTCTGGTGGCATGTCGGCGTCCGACAGCCGCACCGAGCTGGAGCAGGTCGAGAAGTACCAGTTCAAGGTCGCCTTCGCCGATTCGCCGTTCCCGGGCTTCGTCGTGGACGAGCCGCCGCCCGTCGGCGGAGACCGCGGCCCCAATCCCGTGCAATCGCTCGCCTTGGCGGTCGGGCATTGCATGAGCTCCACCCTGGTGAGCACACTCGAGCGCGCGCACGTACGGGTGACACCGGTCCGGACCACCGTGCGCGCGACCGTCGGGGTCAACGACAAGGGTCGGGCGAGAGTACGGCATCTCCAGGTCGAGATCGTGACGCAACCGCTCGATGAAGCGGACCGGAGCCGGTTCGACCACTGCGTCGAGATCTTCCCGGACTACTGCACCGTGTCCGGCGCCGTCCGCGAGGGCGTTCCGATCGACCATCGGGTCCAGGCGGTCTGACGCGAGACGCTTACCGCCCCGAGCCGAGCCGGTGGCGGTCGGACGACCGGTGGGAGAGAATTCAGACCCCGCTCAGCTGGTAGAGCGAGAGCGAGAACACGAGCGACGTCTGCTTTCCCGATATGTAGTCGAGGTAGAGCGTACACGCGTTCTGCACCGTGAAGCACCACAGCGGCGCCCCGTGGTAGTCGTCGTCCGGGTTGTACCCGCTCCGGTCCGCGAAGTCGAGCTTCGGATGCGAGTAGACGACGAGCGTGTCACCCTGCTGGATGCCGGGGATCCCGGGCGTCTTCTGCTGGTAGTAGAGCAGCCGGTTGAAGTAGGTACCCGAGGTCCCGAGCCCGCTTCCCCAGTTCCAGGTTCCGCAATTCTTCAGCACCGGGGAACCCGAGCCGGGGTTCGAGCCGGTGCCGGGCACGACCTCGAGAGCCTTCAGACTCCCGTTCATCAGTTCGGTGCCGTTGCAGATGAACACGAGGTAGAGCTGACTCAGCGAGATGTAGGACGGGGTGAAGGACGTCATGCTGACGAAGACGGCGGGCAGCGGGTCGCACGCCGCGTAGATCGTGGTGTTCGTACAGTCGGTCGGGTCGCCCCAGGCCTGCTCCGACTCGTTCCCTGAGGCGGTGTACCACACGTGCGGGGACGAGGTCGGAAGGTTGAACCGGAACGTCGCGACGACCGCGATCAGGATCACCGTCACGGCGAGCAGGAGGATGACGGAAATCACCGACGAGACGGCGCGGATGCTGGAGGGCCGGCGGCGGTGGTAACGGCGCATCGCACCTTATCAACGCATGAGGATGCGCATAAACCTATGCGGCCCCTCTCAGGGCCGCGTGGTAGCATGGGAGACGGCGACGCCGGCCGGGGGTCGGCCGGAACCGGCCCGACCTTCCCGATTCGAGAGAGGGGGATTATCTACCGTGCCAAAGCTGTATTTCTCCCATGGCGGGCGCCCCGACCCTCTGGCGTCTCGCCCGACTGTTCCGCATCCTCGCGCTCCTCTGGCTGGTCGCCGTCGTCGTCTTTCTCGCGACCGTCGCGTACTCCGGCTCGAAGCTGCGACCGGCGGGCGAGAGCGGCCCGAGCGCGCCGCCGACGTTCTCCGGGAACGACACGATCACTCTGACCGGGGAGGTCAACGTCTCCAATCCGGGCTGGTACCCCCTCAGCGACCTGTCGCTGTTCACCATCGTCGACGAGCCGAACGGGAGCTTCCTCGCGAGCGGCGGCTCCCCGGTCACCACCGTCTCGGCCGGCGGCACGACGACCGTACCGTTCACGATCACCCTCGGCCTCGGGGACAAGCCGTTCGCCCGGACGTTGCTCACGGACGACGCGACGCTCCCGTCCACGACCTGGGCGAATGCGACGTACGTGAGCCTGATCCACGTCCTCCTGTCGGTTCCCGTGAACGTCAGCTGGGGAGCCCCGCTCTTCGGCCTCAACGCGACGCCGGGGAATCCGACCGTCGAGCCGAACGGGACCGCCGCGGTCCCGCTGACGATCACCTTCGCCGACCACGCCAAGTTCCCGGTCGATGGGACGGCCAAGTACTCCCTGTCGAGCGGGGGAGCGGTGTGCGCCCTCGGCTCGCTTCCCGTCGCCGTGGCGAGCGGCGGTTCGTACGATGAGACCACGACCGCGTACCTCGGGCCCGGCTGCTCGCCCGGAGGCGCGACGCTCACGCTCCGGTTCGTCGGGGCGGGCTGGGCGCTGAACCCGTTCCCGGTGGTGCTCCGGTGACGACGCCCATCGCCTCGGCCAATATCCCCTCGCTCGGGAGACGGATCGTGTTCGCCTCGCTCCGCCTCGTCGGGCTCCTGATCTTCTTCGTGGCGATCCCGCTCGGCATCCTGGGCCTTCTGTCGGCCCACGGGATCAACCCGCCGTACACGGTCCTCACCGTCTCCGTCGTGGGCATCGTGCTGAGCGTCCTCGGGGCGGCGGCCACCATCGCCCGGCCGACGCGGGCGTACGGACCGCTCGCGTTCTTCGCCGCGGTCACGCTATTCGTCTACCTTCTCGCGCTCGCGAAG
>DASYOF010000047.1:0-4726 GCA_036007995.1 Thermoplasmata archaeon | reverse complement strand
CGGTCCCGGGCGCGGGGACGGGGAGCATCTCGAGGTACGCCGCGGTCGACGGGGCGATCTCGTACGGGGTCGCGTAGGCGTCCCCGACCGGTCGCACGACGGCGCCGCTCCGTTCGAGGAGGCGAAGGTGGTGCCGGACGGTCCGGTAGTCGAGGGAGAGCGCCCCCGCCAGCTGGTGCGCGTTGGCAGGGGAGCGAAGGAGTTCGTCGAGAATGCGGCGTCGGTTCGGGCCGCCGCGGGTGCCGAAGAGGACGTACCACATGAGGGAGCGGAAGCCGGGGCTCATGGTGCGCCCCGGCCGACCGGCCCGCTCCTTATGAGAGATTCCGCCACGTCCGCGGAGCCCGGTCGGCCGCCGTTCGTCTCAGAAGGCCGCGAGCCCCTCCGAAGCGCTCGGCAGGGCCGAGACCGTGTAGAGCAGCGTGAGCCCCGCGCTCGACCCGATGCGGAACTCCTGGATCTCCGCCGCCCCGGCGTCGAGGACGAACAGGTACTGCCCGTGGGTTCCCGCGACCGCAAGGTCCGTGTCGGCCGTCCCGGTCGTCGCCGCGACGGACGACAGCAGGGTCAACGAACCGCCGGCGCCGACCGTGTACGACGAGATGTTGTTGCTGTGGGCGTCGGAGGTGTAGGCGATCTTCCCCCCGTGCGCCACGGCGACCCAGCAAGGCGCGAGCTGGCCGTCCACGACCGTCCCGCTGACCACGGAGAGCGCGCCCGAACCGGCGACCGTGTACGACGACAGGGCGCCGGAGGCGGCGTCGCTGACGATCAGCGCGCCGTTCGGGTCGAACGCGAAGCCGTACGGCGTGCTCCCGTTCGAGGTCGTGAACGTCGGGCTCTGGGCGATGCCCCGGGAGTTGACCGGGTACGTGTCGATCTGGTTCGTGTTCTTCTCCGTCACCACGAGGACCGTGCCGGCCGGGTTGAACGCGACTTCCGCGGGTCCCGTCGCCGAGCTCGTGCTGAGCGGTTGGCGCGCGTGGGGGAGCGCGAGCAGCAGGCCGTGGTCGACGAGCAGGAATCCGGCGATGTTGCCGGGGACGGTCGAGTTCCCGGCGTTCAGGACGTAGACGAACGGGCCGTGGATGGCGATGCTGACCGGCCCCACGCCTCGGGAGCTCGAACGGTCGACGAAACTCAGGACCGGCGTGGTGGGGCTCGGCGGATGGACCGCGAAGACGCTCACCGTATTGCTGCCCGCATTGACGACGAGGAGGTAGCGATGGTCGTTGGAGAGGGCGACCGAGCCCTGGTCGGCGAGGCTCGCGCTGGTCCCCTTCCCCCGTGTCGGGAAGTGCCCGACCGGGACGAGGGCGCCACCGGCCCCGATGTGGTAGGCCCAGACGACGTTGCCGGACGCAGCGTTGGACATCGTGAACACGAGTCCCCCCGCACCCGCGGGGGCCGCAAGCGTCGGAGGGGAGATCGTCGAGGGCGCGGACGCGACGGCGGCGGGCACGAGCAGCAGCAGGACGGCCGCCACCGGCACCAGCCAGAGGGGATTGGGTCTCGGCATGGTGGCCCGAGCGGCCGGGAAGGGGATATCCCAAGCCCGGATTCCGCCCCGAGTCCGACCCAATTCTCGCCCGAGTTCCGCACCAGTCGTGGCACGCCGGGAGTGAGCGCACCCCCCCCCGCCGTCGGTCCCCTCACCGGCTCGCGGGTCCCGAACCCGGCCAGAGCATGGTCGTGGTACCCGCTCGCCTCGCGAGGATCCTGCTCGCCGAACCCCACTCCTGAATCGGGGGACGGTCGCGGCCGGTCACGTCGTGGCCGACCGTCGGCCTCGAGCACGAGTTGACGGGCGGGACGGCCCGGTCGCCCCCCACGCCGCGAGAACGGTCTCCGCAATCGACCGAGCGAGCTCGTCGGGGGGGTGCGTCTCGTCGCAGAGCATGTCGAAGACCTCGAAGCTCGTGAGCGTGGCGAGGAGGTCTGCCGCCCACGCCGGGTCCCGGGCGACCCTCGTCGACACCCGGTCGCCGAACCGCGCGAGGAGGTTGCGGGCCGCCTCCCGACGCCACGCGTCGCGCTCGCGAACCTTCCGGTAGACGCTCGGCACCAGCACGCCCATCGCCCGGAGGCGACGGAGGAGCACGCGATCCGACGCCCAGAACCCCACGAACGTGCTCACGAACACGCCCACGGCGTCCTCGAGCCGGGGGGCCAGGAAGGCGCCCGCGAGCCGGTGCATGCCCCCCCGCTCGGCGAGAGCGTCCGCCACCGCCTCGAGGAGGTGCGGCTGGGACTCGAACTGGTTGTACACCGTCATCCGCGATACGCCCGCCTGGACGGCGACCGCCTCCATCGAGAACCCGGCCAGGTCCCCCTTCCCGGCGATCAGCGACCGGGCCGCCTCGAGGATCCGGGATCGGGTCGACTCGGCCGCGCTCTTTCGCCGACCGAGGCGGTACCGCCGTGGAGACATGCCAGTTCACCGATCCGGGAGCGAGAGGACCTAATCCGCCAGCCTTATTTAGATTTACAGTCTATCCAATTTTGATGACGAACCAACCCACCCGGTCCATGACCCACTCTCCGACCGAGTTCCGAGGGAAGGTCGCCTGGGTGGTCGGCGCGAGCAAAGGGATCGGGGCCGACGCCGCCCGGGCGTTCGCCGCCCGGGGCGCGACGTTGGTCCTCTCCTCCCGCGACCGGTCGGGGCTCGACGCGACCGCGGTCGACGTCCGCACGGCCGGCGGGGAGGCCGAGGTCCTGCCGGTGGACATCACCGACGAGGCCGCTCTGACGAAGGTCGGCGACGACATCCGGTCCCGGTTCGGCCGCCTCGATTTCGCCTTCAACAACGCCGGCGAGGGCGCCCAACCGACCGACCTCGCGGAGATCCCTACGGCGACGTTCGACCGGGTGTTCGAAGTCACGGTCCGCGGGACGTTCCTCGCGCTCAAACAGGAGATTCCCTTGATGCTCAGCTCCGGGGGCGGCGCGATCGTCAACATGTCCTCGACCGCGGGGATCTCGGCGTTTCGCGGCGGAGCGTCGTACGTCGCCGCGAAGCACGCGATCATCGGGCTCACGAAGGCCGCGTCGATCGACTACGCCAGCCGGAACGTCCGGGTGAACGCCGTCGCCCCCGGCCCGATCGACACCCACCGCCTGCGCGCGGCCCCCGAGGAGTATCGGGAACGGGCCCGGTCCGCCGTCCCGATGCGACGGCTCGGCACCGGCCACGAGGTCGCTGAGGCCGTCGTCTGGCTCTGCTCGCCCGCCTCCGGGTTCGTCACGGGGACCACGCTGACGATCGACGGCGGTCGAATGGCGGGGTGGACGTGACCGCTAACGCACCGAGCTCCGCGCCCGCCTGGGCGACTCGGGGCGGGATGACGGTTCGTCGTCTCTCGATCGGAATGTTCGTCCTCTTGGCGATCGAGTTTGCGCTCGGGCTGGTCCTCGCGCTGTTCGTCAACCTCCCGATGGCGGCCAGCGTGGTGTCGGTGCTCACCTCGACGCCGGTGCTGGATCTCCACATCCTCGTCGCGCTGGCCATCATCGGCATCTCCCTCCGCGCGGTCGCGCTCGCGCGCGCCGAGCCGGGCCGGACCGCCCTCGTCGCGTCCCTACTCGTCCTCGGCTCCGCGCTGGTCGCGACGGCCTCCGGCTGGGCGTTCGCCTTCGACGGTCAGGACCCCGCCGCGTCGCTCGTGATGACGCTCGGATTTGTCGGGGCGCTCGTGGGCGCGATCGTCCTCCTCGTGCGCCCGTCGCGGCCCGCGCCGGCCCCCGCCAGCGCAAGCTGAGCGAGATCCCCGGCCGGACCGGGGCTCGCCGGGTCCGGTCGGACGCCACCCGGAGCGGCCGGCCGAGAGGGCCGGTGGCCTCAGGTGAACAGGCCCTTGAGGGCGGGATACGCCGAATTGTCGTGGTGGCCGAGCGAGGGAAGGCCGAGGAGCCACTCGACGGTCGTCACGACGCTGAAGTCGGAGACGTGCTTCGTGATCACGTCCGCCCCCGTCGAGACCGGGGACTTGACCACCAGATAGATCGGACCACCGGAGACCGTCACCCCGCCGGCAGTGTACCCCCCGGCCTCCGGGCAGTTGCAGCCCTTCTTGTACGCCTCGTCGAATAGAATGATCACGGCGGTCGTCGCGGAGTAGATGAGCGAAGTGTGGACGGGGTGCAGGACGTACTTCCCGAGCCACGCCGACGCGGCCGCGAGCGTTCCGTCGTGCGCGTCGTGCAGCATGTTCGGCGTGATGAACGTGAGCGCCGGCAGGGTCCGGTTGGTCAACTGTTGCTGGAGGCGCGACGCGCCGGTCGGGGTGAAGAACGACCGGTCGAACGTCGAGCACGTCGACTTCAGGTTCCGGTAGAACACCCACGGATTATGGTGGGCGACGTACGGGTAGGCGTCGGTCCGGTCGCACGGCGTCGGCATCGACTCGGCCAGCCCTTGCCACGACAGGCCGTGGTTCGCAGCGTCGCCCGCCAGGTTGCCGGCCTTGTAGTACGTCACCGCATCGGAGCCGCACTGGTGGTCGGTCGCGCTCGTGATCGCGATGTAGTTCGGGGCGGACGGGTGGCAGAGGGCGTAGGCCTGCGTCGCGTGAGCGTCGTGGATGTAGAGGAAGTGGAACGCGGGGTCCGACAGCGTCCACGAGAGGTCGTGGTTCTCCTCCATCACGATGATCACGTGCCGGATCGTGGTCGGCAACAGGGCCGAGGAAACTTGGGACTCCGCGACGGGGGAGACCGACCGAGC
>DASYOF010000046.1:0-5409 GCA_036007995.1 Thermoplasmata archaeon | reverse complement strand
CGGGGCGCCGACCGATTGTTCCGGGAAGGCCTCGATCTCGTCGGGCCGCGGCCCTCCACGGTCCGGGCCCGCCTCGTCCTCGCGAGGGCGGAGGTGGCCCGGGAAAACCGGGAAGTCGCGGTGGCGACGCGGGGCGCTCGGCAGGCGCTCGAGGTGTTCAGCACGCTCGGCGACCTCGCCGGGGTCGCCTCCGTCCACCGGATCCTCGGCCGGATCGCCTTCCACGCCGGCGACTACCGGGGCGCGCTCGAGGAGGAGATGCAGGCGCTCGACCTGCTCCAGCAAGTCCGCGACCCGAAGGTGCTCGGGCGACTCTGCACGGACATCGGCAACTCGTTCAGCATGCTCGGGGACGACCTCCGCCCCGAGGCGATCGAGTGGTACGAGCGGGCGATTGAGCACTTGGTCGAGGTCGGCGACTGGGTCGAGGTCGCCCGCGCCCACCTGAATCTCGGCATCACGCTCGGGGAGACCGACCCGGTGGCCGGGCTCGAGCAGGTCGGGCGGGCCCGCGAGTACGCCGAGCGCTCCCACGAGCTCGCGCTCGCGGGCTGGGCGCTGTTCTCGGGCGTCGAGATGCGCCTCGCCCTCGGCCAGATCGAGGCGGCCGACTGGGAGAACCAGCAGGCGAGCCGGCTCCTGGACCGGGCGGACGACCCGCTCGGCACCCAGCAGGTGACCATGAACGCGGGCCTGATCCACGAGCGCCGCGGGCAGTGGGAGGAAGCCGAGGCGTCGTTCACCCAGGCGATCGAGCAGGCGGTCACGATGCAGCTCCGGCCCGAGATCGCCGAGAGCCAGTTCCATCTCGCCCGCCTGAAGTTCAAGACCCGCGACCTCGCCGGCGCGAGGGCCGCCCACGACCGGGCGCGGACCGAAGGTCTCGCGACGCTGAAGCCGCATCTCGCGAAGCCGTTCGAGGAACTCGGTCGCCAGATCGAGTCCGCGAGCCGGGAATCGGGCGACGGCGACGCCTCCGTCGGGAGCGCTAATAACCCCCGGGCCGCCTAGACGAAGGTCGTGGCCTCCGCGCAGCCCTCCGCGGGCGAGCCCGTCCCGCTCTTCGGTCGGACCGACATCGTCGAGACGCTCGTCCGCCGGATGCACGACGCCCGCGACGGCGACGGCGGGTTCGTCGTCCTGGTCGGCGAGAGCGGGGTCGGCAAGACGGTCGTCCTCCGGCACCTCGAACGACTCGCCCGGGGACTCGGCTACGCGGTCGTGCACGGACGCGCGTTGCCCGCGGACCTTCCGCAGCCGTTCGCCCTCCTCGGGGACGTCGTCCGCTCGGCCCGTGAGGCGGCCCCGCCCGCCGAGGACGACGACGTCGCCGGCGTCTCGGTCCTCCCGATGTTCCTCGCGCCGTTCGAGACGCGCGAGGCCGCGCCGTCCCCGGACGCGACCCGACCGGACGGCGACTCCGCGGAAGCGGTCGAAGCGAACCGCCTCCTCTCCCGCCTCGAGAACCCGGTCGAGCGCGTCCAGGCGGACCGGGCGGCGCTGTTCGCCCAGCTCACCGATTTCCTGCTCCAGCTCGCCACGGACCGTCCGCTCCTCGTCTCGATCGACGACCTCGCGTTCGCCGACGACTCCTCCCTCGAGTTCTTCCAGCAGTTCGCGTCCGCGATCCACGGCTCGCGCGTCGTCGTCATCGGGTCGAGCCTCCCGCTCGCGAACGCTCCGGCGCGGGCGCAGACCGCCCTCGAGCGCCTCGTCGACGCGCCCGACACCATCCGGCTCGCGCTCCGGCCGATGGCCGAGCCCGACGTCGCCTCGTACGTCCGATGGCTCCTGAACGGCCGGGACCCGGGGCGCGACAGCGTGATGCGCTGGTTCACGCAGACCGAAGGGAACCCGCTGTTCATCGAGCATCTCGTCCGCGCCTCCACCGGCTTCGGTCCCGCGCCCTCGGCGACCGACCGGCCGAGCGCGGATTTCGACGCGGTCCTGAAGGGCCGGATCCGCGCGCTCGGCGAGACCGAGCGCCGTGTGCTCGTCTACGCGGCGGTCCTCGGCAAGGAGTTCGATTTCGCGACCCTCATTCGGGCCTCAGGTCAGGAGGAGGAGCGGCTCAGCGAGAGCCTCGACCGCCTCGTCCACGGCGGGATCCTGCGGGAGAAGGGCGGCGAGGTGTACGAGTTCGTCAGCGAGCCGGCGCGGGCGGACGTCTACGCCGAGTTGACCGAGACCCGCCGGCGGATCCTCCATCGGAAGGCCGCGGCGGCGCTCGAGGAGGGGCAGGGCTCGTCCGCCTTGACGTTCGAGCTCGCGCGCCAATCGTACCTCGGCCACGACGATTCCCGGGCGGTCGAGTACAACCGCCGGGCGGCAGACCTCGCGGCGGCCGCGTTCGCCTTCGACTCGGCGATCGTCCATCTCGAGCGCTCGCTCGAGTGCGCCCGCCGGCTCGTCCCGAGGGACTCGGCGACCGAGCTTCGCCTCCTTATCGAGCTCGGCGGGGTCCTGCAGGAGTTCGGGGACCTCCGCCGGTCGGAGGAGGTCCTCCTCGATGCGGTCGCCCGCGCCCGGTCCGAGGGCGGCCGGGAGTCCGAGCTGGCCCTCGCCCTCCTCGGGCTCGCCCGGACCCGTTCGGAGCTGAGCCGGTATGCTTCCTCCCGCGAGCTCGCCACCGAGGCGTTCGACCTGATGGACCGCCTCCGCAACGACCGCGGCCTCCTGGTCGCCCACCGGGTCCTCGGCGTCGACTGTTGGCGGCTCGGGGACCTCGACGAGGCCGAGGCGCACCAGCGGGAGGCGATCCGCCTCGCGGAGCGCGCCGGGTCCCCGACGGAGCTCGGCCACGGGCTCATCGACCTCGCGAACACGCTCGTCGTCCGGGGCGCGGAGCGCCTCCCCGAGGCCGAGGAACTCTACGACCGGGCCGCGGGCGTCTTCGCCCAGACGCACAACCACTCCGCGCGCGCGCGGGTGCTGATGAACCGGGCGCTCCTCGCCCACAACGGCGGCCGGGTCGACGACGCCGTCCGGGACATGGCCGAGGCGATCACGGCGGCCGAGCGAAGCCGCTCCCGGATCTGGATCGGCTACTGCGAGCTCAACATGGCCCAGTTCGAGGCGGAGCGGAAGAACGTCGCCGAGGCCCGTCGGGCGCTCGACCGGGCCGTCGCCCAGCTCGCGCCGCTCGGGGACCAGCTCGCCGACCAGCAGGCGACGATGGCCCGCGGCATGATCGCCGAGGTCGAGGGAAAGTTCGACGACGCCGCCACCTCGTACGCGGACGCGCTCGCGCTCGCGAAGGAGCTTGGGCTCGGACCGGAGATCGCGGAAATGCAGCTGCGCCTCGGCGGCCTCGCCGTCGCCCGGGGCGATGCGGCGACCGCGCGCGGCTGGTTCGACGGGGCGAAGAAAGCGGGCATCCTCGAGCTCCGCGGCGACCTCGCGGGCCAGCTCAAGGTCCTCGAGGAGCGGCTCGCGGCGCTCGGCGCGCAAGGTTAAACCCGCGCCGTCGGCTGACGCGGCCGTGTCGGCTCCGCGCGCCCATCGGACCGCGCCGGACGGCTCCCCGTACCCGGACCGGAACGCCCCCGGGTTCGAGCACGACGTCCGGGCGATGTTCTCGGAGATCGCGGACGGCTACGACACGTTCGACCACATCGCCTCGCTCGGCCAGGACCTGCTGTGGCGCCCGCGGGCGCTGTGGGCGCTCGACCGGTTCCGCCGGGGCCAACCGGCCCCGCGCCGGGCGCTCGATATCGGTTGCGGCACGGGGGACCTGACCCGACTCACCGCCCGGCACCTTCGGGGGGCGTCCGTCGTCGGCGCCGACTTTACCGGCCCGATGGTCGCGATCGCCGCGGACCGGACGGACGGCCGGGCCGAGGCGGCCCGCGTCGGCTACGCAAGGGCGAGCGCGATGCGGCTTCCGTTCCGGTCGGGGTCGTTCGACCTGGTCCTCTCCGCGTTCGTCGTCCGCAACCTACCGGACCTCGGCCAGGCGTTCGCGGAGTTGCGGCGCGTGCTCGGGCCGCGGGGGACGCTCCTGACGCTCGAGATCACCGAGCCCGCGAGCCCGTTCGTCGCGCGCACGTTCCACGCCTACTTCGACGCGGTCGTGCCGTGGCTCGGGGCGGCCGTCGGACGGGCCGGTCCGTACCGGTACCTCCCGGAATCGCTCCGCCACCTGCCCCCCCGCTCCGAGATGCTCGCCCGCCTCACCTCCGCCGGGTTCGACCGCGTCGCCGCCGTCCCCCACTCGGGGGGGATTGTCACGACGTACCTCGCCGAGGCCGCCGAGGGGAGCCGTTAAGGAGCCCGCCGGAGGTTCCGGGACCGTCCATGACGAACGCGCCGTTCGACCCGTTCGGCTACGCCCACGCGCGCCGCCGCGAGACCGTCTGGATGTGCCAGAACACGAACCACCTGGTCCCTCCGGAGCCCGCGACGAACGCGATCCGGCAAGCGCTCGACGAGCGACGGTACGAGTCGTACCCGATCGGCGCCGGCCTGCCCGAACTCCGCTCGCTCGTCCTCCAGGACCTCGGGATGCCGAGCGACCTCACGTGCCTCCTCACCGCCGGTGGGACGGAGGCGCTCTACATGCTGACGCGCGCCCTCCTCGCGCCCGGCGACGAGGTCCTCGCGAGCGACCCGAGCTACCTGATCATCCACAAGTTCATCGAGCTCGCCGGGGGCAAGCCGGTCCCGCTCGACATCTACGCGCCGCCGTACCGCCTGACCGCCGAGCGGCTCGCCGAGGCGATCGGACCGAAGACGAAGATGATCCTCCTGATCGACCCGCTGAACCCGCTCGGGTCGGGGTATCCGGAGGCCGAGGTGCGGGCGATCGCCGAGCTCGCGAAGGACCACCACCTCTGGCTACTGAACGACATCACGTACCGGGACTTCTCCGACCACCACACGCTCGCCTACCCGTACCACCCCGAGAAGACGGTCACCGTCTGGTCGGTCTCGAAGAACTGCGGGCTCGCCGGCCTGCGGATCGGCGGCCTCGCCGCCGCCCCCGACCTCGCGAAGACCGTGAACCGGTTCAACACGAACGACCTCGGGGTCAACATCCTCGCGCAGGTGGCGGCGCTCGCCGACCTGCAATCGAAGCCGACGTGGATCGAGAAGGTCCGCACGACGACGCGCCAGAACCAGTCGACGATCCGGGACGCGGTCGCGAAGACACCGGGGACGAGCTTGCCGGTGTTCCCCTCGCAGGCGAACATGTTCGCGATCGACATCGGGGCGACGGGGATCGCGCCCGAGCGGCTCCAGGAGACGCTGCTCCGCGACGACGGGGTGTTCGTGCGGGCCGGCAACTATCTGTCGCCGAAATTCGGCGGGCGCTTCGTGCGCGCGTCGTTCTCCAACCCGCCCTCCGACCTCGCGCGGTTCGCCGCGGCGTTCCCGAACGCGGTCGAGCGGCTCCGCGCCTCGGCGCCT
>DASYOF010000045.1:0-3239 GCA_036007995.1 Thermoplasmata archaeon | reverse complement strand
GTCGCCGAACGCTCGGGCCGGATCCCGGCGAGATCCGTCCTGCGGGCCGTGCAAGCGGCCGGCCCGAGCGAGTTCGTGCTGCTCGAAGGAGGCCCCCATCTCATCGGCGACTTCTTCGCCGAACGGCTCCTCGATGAGCTGTTCCTCACCCTCGCGCCCCAGGTCGTCGGCCGGTCGGACGGGTCGCCGCGACCGGGGCTCGTCGCGGGCCGAACGTTCGCGCCCGGAGACCCGCTCTGGGGAACGATCGAGGGGATCCGCCGCGCCGCCGACCTCCTCTTCCTCCGGTACGCCTTTGCGGCCGCCGGTCGGCGGACCCCACGCCGCCCGTAGCCACGCGGGGCTCGCTGTCCGAGTGCTCGAGGTCGGCCGGATCGTGGGCCGGTATCGTCGCGCGCCGGCGCCCGGTGAGGCCCGACGGTCCGGACAAGTTCGGCCGAAGGGCGCTCGACGCCACCTCGGTCGGACCCGTTAAGAACAGACCCTAGGTTCGCTCGAAATCCATGCCCTCCGCCGTCGAGGCTCGCGGCCTCTCCAAGACGTATCTCCGTCGGGGCGGAACGACGGAGGCGCTCTCGGGGGTGGACCTATCGATCCCGTCGGGCCGGATCTACGGGATGATCGGGCGGAACGGGGCCGGGAAGACGACGTTCATCCGGATCAGCGCGACCCAGCTCACCCCGACGTCGGGAACCGTGTCGGTCCTCGGCTATGACGTCCTGAAGGAGACGTCGAAGGTCCGGGCCCGGATCGCCGCCGTCCCCCAGGAGTCGCGGCCGCTCTACTTCCTCAACGTCGACGAGCTGATCTTCCTCTACCTCAACATCCGCGGGCAAGACGCCCGCGAGTCCCGGAAGCGGACGAACGCGGTCCTCGACGAGCTCGGACTCACCTCGGTGCGGAAGCGCCTCGTGAGCGAGCTCTCCGGCGGGATGCGCCGCCGCGCGATGGTCGCGATGGTGCTCGCCTCCGACGCGGACGTCTTATTCCTCGACGAGCCGACGACCGGGCTCGACCCGATCGCGCGCCGCGAAGTGTGGGGGTCGGTCCGGCGAGCCGCGCGCGATGGACGGACCGTCCTCCTGACGACCCACTACCTCGACGAGGCGGAGGCGCTGTCGGGACGGATCGCGCTCCTCGAGGGCGGGCAGGTCCGGCTCGAGGGGACCCCGAGCGACATCCGCGACCGGGTCCGCCAGCCGTACCGGATCGTCGTCAGCGGTGTCCTCGCCCGGTCGGAGCTCGAATCGTTCGGGACCGTCAGCGTCGTCGACGGGGGGTTCCTCGTCTTCGCGAAGGAGGCCCCCGCCCGCGAGCTCGCGCTCCTCGCGCTCTCGAAAGGGGCGAAGGTGTCGCTCGGGCCGGTGACCCTCGAGGACGTGTTCCTGCAGATCGTCGGGAAGCCGATCGACTCCGAGGACGCGGAGCCGGACCACGCCGAGGGGGGTGTCGGGTGACCGAGCGCCACCCGCTGCGGAGCCTGCTGTGGCTCGCCTACATGAACGGCATCGTCCCGATGCGGACGCAACCGCTCTACCTCCTCAGCATCCTCGCCTCCCCCCTCTCGTTCCTGTTCTTCGTCACCGTCGCCTCGCACGGCGTCCTCCTGTTCTACGGGATCGCCGGCGGGATGATCCTCACCGTCCTCTCCGTCGGGACGTCGCTCCAGACCGACATGTCCCACTACCGGACCGACCTGAAATTCCAGGACGTCATCGTGGCGTCGCCGGTCTCCGCCACGGTCTACGTCGCCGGGATCGCCCTCTCCGAACTGATCTACTCGCTGCCGGGGCTCGGGGTGTTCGTGGTCCTTTGGCGGCTCAACGGGCCGATCAGCGCCGTCGCCGCGCTCAGCGTCGTCGGGATCCTCATCACGGTCTGGGCGCTCGCGACCGCCCTCGGGTTCACCCTCGCGACGTACTTCAACGACATCCGGGAGACGTTCGTCTTCTCCTCGATCGTCTCGCTCGGCCTCAGCGTCCTCCCGCCGGTCTACTACCCGATCTCCGCGATCCCGTCGTCGGTCCGGTGGCTCGCGTACTTCTCGCCGACGACGTACGCGGCGTTCCTGATGCAGGGCGCCTTTGGCCTCCAGCCGCTGTCGCTCTCCTCGGCGGCGCTCGATGCGCTCGTCCTCATCCTCTCGGCGGCCACCCTCCTCGCCATCGCCGCGTTCAAGGCGCGCTGGCGCGATCCGTAACGGTCCGGAGCGCCGCTCCGGCCGAGGAAAACGGTCGGTCGCTTTCGCATTTACACAGCGCTTATGTACGGGAACCGTGCTCGCGCGGCTCGTGCTTTCTTTCGCCGACCACCGGTCGTTTTCGAGCCCCGAGGACCGCTACCAGAGATGCACTTTCTGCGGCAAGGAACTCGTGGTCCTGCCGAACGACCGGCGGGGTGGCGCGTGCTTCGATTGCCTCTCGCTCCTCGGTCCGGACCCCGTCCCGTGCCCGGAGTGCGGCCTCGACATCCCGCTCCCCCAGCGCTCGGGCGGCTGCCCGCGGTGCGGCAGCGTGCTCCTTCCCTGACGGCGGCTCGGCCCTCGATACCGTTATTCCCCTCGACCCGTCCGTACCGGCCGGAGGTGCCGAGGTGGCTCAGTCCGGTACGGCGCGAGTCTGGAAAGCTCGTGGCGGAATACGCCTCGGGAGTTCAAACGCCGCGGCCGGACGGACCGGCGCGGCGGAGATTCTCCCCCTCGGCGCTCTCCCCGAACGGGACCGGCCCACGTGACCGTTCCGTCCCGCCAGACGACGCCCGCGCTCCTCCAGATCGACGCGGTCCTCCGCCGCCTCCAGGGGAAGGACGCGCTGCAGGAAGTGTGCCGCTACCTCCGGATGGAGTTCCCCCACTACCGGTGGGTCGGGGTGTACGCCCTCGAGGGCGAGAAGCTGAAGCTCACGGGTTGGGATGGCGAAGCCGCGACCGAGCACGTCGAAATCCCGGTCGGCCAGGGGGTCTGCGGGCGCGCGGCCCGCGAGAAGCGCACGGTCATCGTCGATGACGTCCGCACGGCGCCCGAGTACCTCGCCTGCTTCCTCGAGACCCGCGCCGAGATCGTCGTCCCGATCCTCGACGGCGGGACGGTGCTCGGCGAGGTCGACATCGACGGCAACGAGGTCAAGGCGTACGACGCGAGCGACGCCGCGTTCCTTGGCGCGGTCGCGAAGAAGCTCGTCGCGCCGTTGAAGGACGTCCTGGCCGCGCGAGCAGGCGCCGGGCCATCGCCCGCCGCGCCG
>DASYOF010000044.1:0-1835 GCA_036007995.1 Thermoplasmata archaeon | reverse complement strand
TCGGCCCCGTCCTCGTCGCGTTGATCGGCAGCCGGGCCCCGGTCCCCTCCGGCGGCCCCGCGGCGCCGCGGAGCGTCCGGGAGGAGTTCGTCGAGGGTCTCCGGTTCCTTCGGGGCCACGAGTGGCTGCTGCGCTTCACGGTCGTGGCGGTCGCGGTCGGATTCTTCGTTACGATGTTTTCCCCGTACCTCGTCGTGTTCACGGTGGAGGCGCTCGGCCGCCCGGCGAGCTACTTCGGCTACCTCGCCGGCGCCTACAGTGGCGGGTTCTTCGTCGGGTCGCTGCTCACGGCGCGGTATCGGGTGCTCCCGCGGTTCGGGCTCGTCCTCGGCCTCGCGCTCCTGGGGAGCGGAGCGCTGCTCGGGCTCCTCGTGCTCGCCCCGAGCCTCCCGCTCGCCCTCGTCGCCTTCGGGTTGATGGGGGTGCTGATGGGCGTCGTCATCACCGGATCGATCACGCTCGTGCAACGCGTGGTCCCCACCGAGCTGCTGGGTCGGTACCTGGGGCTCCAGGAAACGGTCGTCTGGGTGGTCGCCCCCGTCGGGGTCCTGACGGGAGGTGTCGTCATCGCCGAGTTCGGGGCGCGGTCCGGGTTCGCGGTGGCCGCGCTCGGCCTGGCGGCGGTCGGCGCGATCACGGTCGCCTCCGCCTCGCTCCGGTCGATCGGTTCGGCACCGCCCGCCCCGTCCCGAGGCGAGGGCTCCGCGGCGGACGACAGCGGGAGCCGCGGCTAGACGACGTCCAGGACCGGCGGGCCGAGACGCTGGCCGAGCAGTCGGCCCTCGTCGACCAGGTCCGGTCGCAGGCGGGCGAGCCCGTCGCGGATGAGCCGCTCCAGCCGGTGCCGGGCCGGCCCCATCGCGTCGCGGGCGACCTCGAGCTCGGCGGTCCGAAGCTCCACCTCCATCTGGTCGGCCACCAGGTGCCGGCCGGCGAAGATGTCCCCGGCGACCGTGAACGCGCGTTCCGCGTCGTCGAGCTTCTGGCGCGCGAGCGAGACCCGACCCTCGGTCAGGGCGGCCCGCGCGGTTCCGAGGACGTCCTCGACCCGCTCGAACAACCCCTTCGCCTCCAGGACCTCGCGCGCGGCCTCTTCCGTCCGGCCGAGCCCGAACTCGAGGTCGGCGAGGTTCAGATGCGCCCAGGCGGACCGCCGGAGGTCGTTCGCGGCGTCGGAGAGGTCGATGCACTGCCGGAGCGCGGCGCGGGCGTCGTCGGTCCGTCCGAGCGCGCTCAGCTCCACGCCGAGGCAGAGGTTCCCGAGCGCCGCCTCGGTCGGGTCGCCGAGCTCCATCAGACGGTCGATCGCGGTCCGGTACTCCGTGAGCGCCTCGGGCTCGCGGCCGGGGATCATCGAGAGGACGGTCGCCCGGCGGATCTGCTGGGAGGCGATCTCCCGGGGCTCGCCTTCCTCGACCGCGACGGCGAGCGCCGCGTCGTGGGATTCGAGCGCCTCCGCGTAGTTCCCCCGGTAGTACTGGATCTCGCCCTGCAGCCGGTAGGCGAGCCTCGGAATGTCCCCGCGGTCGAGCCCCCGGAGGTTCGCCGGCATCTCCTCCAGCGACTTCTCCGCCTCGTCCCACCGGCCCTGGTCGGCGAGCACGCGGGCGCGGTACACGCCGAGGAGCGCGCGGTCGACCGTACCGGCCGCCTCCCAGAGTCGTTCGGTGCGCCGGATCTCGTCGAGCAGCTGTTCCGCGGTCTCCGCCGGACCGACGTGGGCCTGCTGCACCGCGATCTCCAGGCGGAGCTTGAGCTCGGTCTGGGTGTCCGGTGGGGTCAAGCGGCCGAGCGCTTCGAGCGCGAGGCGCAGGTAGAGGAGCGCGACCTCCGGT
>DASYOF010000043.1:0-3582 GCA_036007995.1 Thermoplasmata archaeon | reverse complement strand
GGCGTGAGGGTCGGGTAGTTGGTCGGCGAGACCTGGACCGCGAAGTCCTTGGGGGCCCGCGCCGTGCCTTGCACGGTCACGTTGCCGTGGACGTAGGTTCCGGCGGTGAAGTTCATCCAGCCGGAGTCGACGGTCGAGAGAAGGTCGGGCGTGACGTTCACCCACGTCTGGTTCTGCCACACGGGGATGTCCGGTTGGTCGCCGAACGCGGTGTAGCCGGGGACCGGCCACTGCGGGTTGCCGTTACCACAGATCCCGGTGGTGTCCGGCTCGATCGTGATCTCGTTCCGAAGCGGCGCGGCGATCATGTTGATGTTCGTGCCGATACTCTGGCACCCGGCGGTGGCGCACGTGCTCGTCGTCGTATTGGACGTCGGGGTGACGCTGTTGAACGAGTACCCGTCGTACGTGCAGCTCGAGACCGTCCAGAGGCCCGTGTGGGCGGGGGCGTGGGTGGTGGAGTAGTAGTCGTTCCCGGACATGCCCACGCTGAGGTGAACGCCGCCGTCCGGCGTCAGATTGATCGAATGCATCGGCCCGGTGATCCACCAGGGGTGACCGGCGTACGGTGGTACATTGCCGATGACCACGTTCGCGTACGCGTAGCCCGTGACTTCGATGACCGCGTACGAGGCGCCCGGGACCGCGGCGGCCGTGAAGACCGTGAGTCCGCCGGGGCCGTTCCGCGTGCTCGCGAGGTCCCCTTGCAGGCTCTGGCCGCACCCGTTCGCCAGCGAACAAACTTGAAGCGAGCCCGCCTGGCCCGCCTGAAGCGGGCCACCCGTGACCGCGTCGGTCAGGTTGACCTTGACCTCGGCCATGCGCTCCAGATAGATCGTACCCAAGTGGACGACCTGCCCCGGGGTCCCGTTGGCCCAGGTCGTGTTCGCGAGGTAGAGGCCGTAGGGGGGAGTGAACGTGATGATCGACGGGCTGTCGGCGATGGCGACCCGGAAGGAGCCGTTGTTCAGGGATGAGCCCGGCGGGCTCAGGAGGGTGACCGAGTTGATGGTCGCATCGGTGATCACCACGCCGGCGATCGGGGAGTACGTCTTCGGAACATCGGCCTTGATGAAGCCGACTCCGATCGCTGATTCAATGATGTAGATCGTCCCGACGTTGACGCGGGTGCCGTTGCCGGCGGTCGCGTACGTCAGGTTGCTGATGTACCAGTCGGCCGAGACCTGCACGTAGTCGAACCCGACCGGGCCGTACACGGTGAAGGAGCCGTTCGGCGAGGATGCGACGGGGGCGCAGGTCGTCGGCGGGCAGTCCTGGCCGTTCGCCCCAAACGCCTCGACCGACGCCGCGACGACCGGCTTGTTGGTTTCCCGGTCGAATACGTAGCCGGTGAAGGCGCCCGTTGCGATGTAGTAGCTGGGGTGGGGGGCCGCGGAGGCGGCCGGGGGCGCGAGGGTCGGCTTGAGGGCGGTCCCGTTCGCGAGAGCGCGGTCGAGCGAAGCGAACTGGGATTGGTGGAGAAGTTGCTGGGCGCCGGTGGCCGCATTGAACGGTGTCTCGCCGACCGTCTTCGTCCCGACCAGCCCGCCCTGGGCTCCGGTGACCTGGGCGCGCTTCGCGGCCGCCGCGGCGTGCCCCACGGACGCCGTGGTGTGCACGGCCGCGTGCGTCGCGGTGGAGCCTGCGACCGGGATTGCCCCGGCCGAGATCGCCGGGAACGCCATCACCATCACCGCGAGCCAGAACGCGGCGCCGAACGCGACCCGCCGGGCCCACCGGGGAACCGCGGGGAGGCTCATGGAGCGCCCCGTGCTGGAAGCGGCGGAAGGGGTCGATTTTCTCTCGGCAGAAGACGTCCGCGGGGCGTTCCGCGATGACGACATTAGGTTTTCTTCGAATGGCTGGGAGTTGATAAACCTTTGCTACGGTCGCTCATGGCGCATGGTCCGCATCGCGAGCCTCGCGCCGCGCGCCCCGGCACGGCCGAAGCCCCCGAACGCCGCGAGAGGTTTAAGACCCTCGGTCGTGTGCGCGGCCTCGGGTCCTACCCGGAATGGACGTACCGCTCTACGCGCTCGGGCTGCTGGTCTTCGCGATGCTGTACCTCGCCGTCGGCGTGGTGCTGTCGATCGCCCTGATCGTCACCTTCGTCATCCTCTACCTCTACCTCACCGTCCGCTACGGCAAGATGCCGGACAACTACCCGCACGGCTTCGGCGACGCCCTGATCACGGCGATCTTCATCGGCGTGACGTGGGGGATCTTCATCCTCCTCGGGCCGAAGAACCCGATTCCGTTCCTGCCGCAGAACGGCTCGGCGACGTACTCGAGCGCCACGTTCCTGACGGTCAACGACATCGTGGCGATCGCGGTCGTCCTCGCGATCATCTTCCTGTTCATCGGCGCCTTCCTCGCGCGGCAGCTCAACGACGGCCAGGGCGGCGGCGGGGGCGGCGGCTCCACGACCACGACCGCTCAGAGCGAGTCGAAGCCGAAGCAGGGCGTCGGCGCGTAAGCCGGCGCACCAACCCCGCGAAAGGGTCTAAGTAGCGGGCGGAGATTCGAGGCCGTCGTGCCGAATCTGACCTGCGGAGACGTTCGAACGTACCTCGCCTCGGTCGCGGCCGGCACGCCCCCCGCGAGTCCCCCACCGACGGTATGGGACAGCATGGTCCGCCACGGGGCGGTCGAAGGCACGTCGTCCGCTCCGAAACTCACCGACGTCGGACGCCACGTCCTCCGCGAACTCCAGGTGCGGGCCGCCCGGACCGACCCGCTCGCCCTCGAGGTCGTCTCCGAGCAGCTCAGTCGGATCGGCACCGACCTCGACGGCGTCGCAAAGTCCGCCTCCTACTTTCTGGCCGAACTCGGGCCGGTCGTCCCGGTCGAGGCGGTCCCGTTGCTCCGGATCGTGGCCCTCGGGCTGGCCAATCGCCGGGAGACGCCGGAGGAGATCGCGGAGGAGTTCCGCAACGCCTGGGGGAGCGTCGAGGTCATGGGGGGCAACCCGCGCGACCGGCTGCTCGCGGCCGAGCTGCTCAACGCGGAGTCGGCGCCGATCACGGAGCTGTACGCCACCCTGATGCAGACGATGGAGCGGGTCCGCGCCCGCGGCGGCGACCACGCCTCGGCGGCGACGGTCGCGACGATCCTCCACCTCGCCGCCCTTCCCGACAAGCTTCCGGCGCTCGATGCGTTCTTCGACCTCCGCGCCCACGCGATGGGCGACGAGGCGGCCGCGCTCCTCGCCGCCACCGGTCGCCCCACCGCCGAGGCGATCGCGGCCCGCGACCAGTGGGTCGCGAACCTCCCGAAGCTCGACCCGGTGGACGCTCGGCTCGCGGCGACGTACCTCGTCGGCGAGAACGCGACCCGCAGCGACATCGCCTCCCGGATCGCCACGCTCGTCCCGCTCCTCGCCCCGCGGTTCGCCCGGCCGGGGGTCGCCGCGGCGCTCCTCGCGACGAGTGCGCCGATCGATTCCGGGGAGCTCCTCGACTGGCTCGACAAGGCCGAAGCGCTCGCCCGCGCCCGCAAGCTCGCCCCGACCCCGGGCGAGCTCCACGCGCTCTCCCTCGCCCTCGTCCACGGCCTCCCCGCGCGGGAGTTCGTGGCGACGAC
>DASYOF010000042.1:0-4518 GCA_036007995.1 Thermoplasmata archaeon | reverse complement strand
CCCCCGTCGACGGATTGACAGCGCCGTTCCGCTGGTAGTTGCCTCCCGGAAACGTGGCCACGACCGTGTCGTTCGTCAGGTCGACCACGCTCATGTTGTTGGAATCGTCGTTCTCCACGATCGCAGACCCCATCGGGTCGTCGATCAAGATCGGGCCGGGATTCGTACCGACCCCAACCGTCGTCGCGACGGAGTTGGTCGTCGAGTTGATGATCTCGATGTTCCCGTTCGTGAGGTTCGTAATGCCACCGACCAGGACGTCGCCGGTCTCAGGGTCGACGCTGATTGACGTAGGGAAATCTGACGCACCCAGGGAAACCGTCGCGACGATGGAGTAGTTCGCCGCCGCTAGGATCTCGACCGCCGAAGGGCTCGACGCGAGGACGTCGATCTCTCGCGAGGCGGCGTCGTACGCAAGCTGGAGGGGGCCGGCGGTGCCAAGGCTGAAGTTGCCCGTCGATAGGTCCGACGAGGTGTTGATGACGCTGACGTTCCGGCTCCCCGAGAAGAACGCGAGGACAGATCCCGCAATCGGATCCCAGGCGAGGCCGCTCGGCGGACTACCGATCGAGACGTTGCCGAGCACGTCCCCGGTGCTCCCGTTGATCACCGAGACGTTGCCGTCAGCTCCGTTGGCCACGTAAAGCCGGTCGTCGGTCGGGTCCCACGCCACGGCGTCCGGGTCGCGGCCCACCGGGGCGGTCGTTGCGGCGGAGTCCGTCGCCGTGTCGATTCCTGTGACCGTGCGAGAGAGTTGGTTGACAACGTAGACTCGGTGATCGGCCGCGTCGAGCGTCAAGAGGGTAGGGTCGATCCCGGTCGCAATCGTGGCCAGTAGCCGCGTGCCGTTCGCGTCGAACGCCTGGACCGTGCCCCCATCGCTCTCGCTAACGTACCAATCCCCGGTCGCATTGTCCACCACGACATCGTGCGGTTCCAGGGCGACCGGGATTTCCGCGACCGTCTGCCCGGTGGTGCCGTTAAGCGCCTGGATGCGGTCGAACCCTTGGATGGAGGCGAAGAAGATCCCGGTGGTCAGGTCCACGGCCAGAAAATCTGGCGCCCCGGTGACGTTGACGCTCCCGGTGGTGCCGTTCGTCACCGGAGAGATCAGGGAGACGTTCGCCGACAGGCTGTTCCCGACCAACACCTCGCGGAGCCGAGAATCCCAGGCGAGAGTTGAAGGCGAGCTCCCGACCGTGACGTTCGCCACCCACGAGTCATTGCGCGTCGAGAGAATCCCGACCTGCCCGCCACTCGTGATCGCGAACAGCTCGTGGGACGATGGAACGTCCAAGAGGGGATTCGAGCCGAAGAAGTTGAAGTAGTTGTACCCGAACCCTGAGGACGATTGGAGAGTGTTCGACGTGCCGTTCAGGATGCTGAAGTTGCCCCCCAGCACGTAGATCGTGTCGGTCGTCGGATCGACCGCGAGCGCGGAGGGGTACGGGCCCACCGAAAGTGTCGTCACGAGGGTGTCGTTCGTGGCGTTGATCACGCTGACGTTCCCGTCCCAGAAATCCGCGACGTAGACATCCCCGTTCGCCGGATCGTCTACGATCCCGGTGGGGTCGATTCCGACGACAAGCTGAGCCGCGACGGTGTTCGAGGAGAGGTCGACGATGCTCACGCTCTCATTGCCGAGGCTTCCGTTTCCGGCCCCGGCCACGAACGCCTTCGACCCGTTTGCGTTCAGCGCGATCCCCGAGACCGAGCCGCCTAGCGAGAGATTCGCCGTGACCGCGTTCGAGGAGGTGTTGAGTGCGTCCAGTTGCCCTGACGCTCCGGCGACGTAGAGCAAGCCGTTCGCCGGATCTACGGCGAGGGCCACGGGGTAGAGAAGTGAGGAGAGGGGAATGTTGGTGACGAACGCCTGGGACGACGCGTTGACCACGTTCACGGTCGGCGGCGCGTAGTTGCCTGCCGGGGGGGAGCCGGCGGAGAGGCTGTACAGCCTCTGGTTCGCCGGGTCGAACGACAGGGCTGTCGGGGTCCATCCTTCGGGTGGGAGGGCATTGCCGGGGCTCGTCGTGCCGTTCAGGAGGTCGACGGTTCGCTCCGAGAACCCGAACGGTCCCGAGCTGGGCACCGGGCGGCCCAACGGAGGAACTGCGACCGCGATGTCCGAATGCGGAAAGGGCGGCGTCGTGGTAGAGGCGATCCCCGTCGTCCCCGGAATCAAGAGAACGCTTAGGACTGCGAGAACGCAGGCGGGTTGGACGATCGCGCCCCGGGGGGCACCCGTCATCGTGGCCGCGGGAGAAGTCCCGGCTATGAAGGCCTTGGCCCGGTTCTCTCTTCGGGAGTCCGCTCCGTTCCAGGAGGGCTCGGGCGGGCCGGATCTGCGCCGAGCGGATTCTCCGGGACGTTGTTTCGGACGGCGTCGATCCGCAGTGGACGGCCGAGCGTTTCGTCGGTCACGAATTGTGGACTCCGGTCGCGGGACAGACCTTTGCGCCGATGCCGGTAAACCGGACCATTGGCCGGGCGGCAAGAATCTGGCGTCTCCGAGGCAGCGCGATCCCGTGTCGCGGCAAGGAGAGTTCCGACCGTTTCGGGGTCGCCATTCCAAACTCGGGAGAGGGGCCCGCACGGGATTCTGGAGCGGCCGTCGGCGTCCCAGGAGCCCACCCCGCGCCGATGGGGAGTGGAAGCGCTCTCGGAGGGGAAGTACACGGGCGGTTCGGGGCGGGGGCGGATTCCCGATCGATCGCCCGGGCGGCGGAGTTTTTCACCCCGAGCGGCCTCGCCGGCCGAAAGCATAAATATGAGGCCTAAGTGGGCCGACCGGCTCGGGGGGGCCACCGTCAGTGGAGGAACTCATCTGCAGCGTCGAGTTCTTGCGCGGTAGCGCCGAGCTCGTGGCCCGAGTTTCCAGCGAAGCCGGGGGCGTGCGGGAGTACCGCGCCCCGTCGGCCGGCGCCGTCATCGACCAAGTGATCAACGACCTCCAAGAGGAGTTCGAGTCGGCCCCGACGAGCTAGCCAGAGGCTATCGTTCGGGGCATCCGCGTCGCGGTTCAATAGGAGTTCACGATGGAGAAGGCCGGAGAGGGCAAGGGCGGGTCGAGCAAGGCCGTCGAAAGCACCTTCGCCAAGGTCTGGGGTGACGACCACGTCGTCGCGCTGATCGCGCTGAAGGTCGAGACCTCCGAGGCCGACACGGTCGCGACCGAGGTCGCCCGGTTCGAGGAGGTCCACGACGTGTTCCTCGTCACCGGCGACACCGACATCTTCCTCAAGGTCCGCTTCCCCCACTACGACGAGCTGAAGGAGTTCGTCCTCCACCGGCTCCCGGCTGTCAAGGGGATCCGCGAAACGAAGACGCTCCTCGTCGTGACCGCGTACAAGGAGAACGGGGAGACCCGACGGCCATGAACGCCCAGGGCGCCTCGCTCCCGACGACCGCGGCCCCCGCCGCGCCGGCGAGCGACCCGAAGAGCCTCGCGCTCGAGGCGACGTTCGCGACGCTCACCGAGCTCGCCGACGACTCCTCGGTCCCCCGGAACGTCCGCCGCGGCGCCCAGAGCGCGAAGGACGCGCTCGGCAAGCCCCGGGTGGCGCTCGACGTTCGCATCGCGAGCGCGGTGTACGTCCTCGACGACCTCGCGAACGACCCGAACCTGCCGACGCACGGCCGCACGGCGATCTGGTCGATCATCAGCCAGCTCGAGAGCCTCCAGTGAGTCCGACGGGGCGAAACGTGAAATACCGACCTCGGGTCGGTTCGCCTCGGAACGGGTGCGGGCCCGTAGCTCAGGTAGGTTGGTCGACGGCGGCCGCCGCCGGCCCTACAGAGAGCAACCGGCTTTTAACCGGTTGGTCGGGGGTTCGAACGGCAGGCTCCTCGACGGTGCCTTCCCGAGACTCCCCCCGGGCCCGTTCCGAACCTGAGGAAACTCGATGACCGCGCCCAAGCGCACCAGCGCCTCCAAAGCGAAGGGGAAGGGCAAGGGGAAGGGGGCCGCCGACGCGCCCGTCGTCCCGCCCCGCCCGTTCATGGCGAACGCGCTCACCCCGCCGCACGAACTCCTCAGCGTCGCGGAGACCGACGAGACGCTGAAGACGCTCGGGGCGACGATCGACCGGCTCCCGAAGATCCTCGTCAGCGACCCCGGTCTCAAGACCGACCCGAAGTACGTCGCCGCGCGCGAGAGCCGCGAGCCGCTCGTCGGCCGGCTCGTGCGGATCCGCCGCCCGTCGCAGACGGCCGGCGAGGCGATCGCGTACCGGGTGCTCATCGCCTCGAGCTCGGGGGATTAGAGGTTCCATTCCATGCGCGAGATCGTCGACAGCTTCTTCCGGGAGCGTTCCATCGTCAACCACCACCTGGCGAGCTTCAACGACTTCCTGCCGACTCCGGACAACCCGAACTCCCGGATGCAGCGCATCGTCGATGAATCGCGCGTCAGCGAGGACTCGACGGAACGCGGCGTCATCCGCCTGGACGTTCAGAAGACAAAGAGCTCGATCTACGTCCGCGTCGGCCGCCGGCGCGACCCGCGCACCGGGCAGGTCT
>DASYOF010000041.1:0-1980 GCA_036007995.1 Thermoplasmata archaeon | reverse complement strand
CTCCGGGAGGAGGAGCGGGTCGACGTCGACCAGATGCTCGACGACGTGCTGCGTCACGCGACGGTCCTGTAATCCGCCCCGTGACCTACTACACCCTCGCTCTCTGCACCTCCAAGGGGGGGTTCGAGGCGATCCCCCGGCCCAAGCTTGCGCTCAACCTGGCCGACGCCCGCGACCGCCTGATCGCGGCCGGGATCGGCGTGACGGACGCCCGGGTCATGCTGATCGCCGCGATGGAGCGGGAAGTCACGCTGAGCCGGGACGGGCGCGTGCTGATCAAGAGCCGCGACGCCGCCGAGGCGAACCGTGTGTTCGCCGAGCTCCGCCGGGTGGTCGGCCTCCCCGATTCTCCGGACGACGCCCCGGCCTCCGGGTAGGGTTATCGAGCGCGGCGCGTTCCGGTCGCCGGGGCGGGCGATGCGCGAGACGTGGGTAGTCGGCGCGGCCACGACCCGGTACGGGAAGCTCCCGGACTCCGGACGCGAGGCGGCCGCGCGGGTCGCGCTCGAGGCGCTCGACCGGTCCGGGATCGACCCGAAGCGCATCGGCTACACGTTCGTCTCGAACGCATTCGGGGTGGCCGAGCGGCAGGCGCACGTCGGGCCGCTGATCAACACCGCCCTCGGCATCCCCGACGTTCCGTCGGCGACGATCGAGTCGGCGTGCTCGTCCTCGAGCGCGGGGCTCCACGAGGCGTTCGTCCATGTCGCCGGGGGCTTCGCCGACGCCGCCCTCGTGATCGGCGCCGAGAAGCTCTCCCATCTCGACACCCTCGCCGCAACCAGCTACTTCGCGATGGGCGCCGATTACCCGTTCGAGACGCGGAACGGCGCGACGTTCCCGGGTCTCTACGCCACGCTCGCGTACGCGCATCGGGAGCGCTACGGGACGACCGCCGAGCAACTCGGGGCGATCGCCGTGAAGAACCACGCGAACGGGGCGAAGAACCCGCACGCCCACTTCCAGAAGGAGATCACGCTCGAAACGTACCTCAAGTCCCCGGTGATCGCCTCGCCGCTCCGTCTCTACGATTGTTGCCAGTTCTCCGACGGCGCCGCGGCCGTCGTGGTCGCAGCCCGCGAGGCGGCGGGGTCGCCGAGCCTAGAACCTCTCGTCCTCCGGGCGTCGGCCCGGTCCGGCTCGATCGCCGACATGCAGGACCGGCCGGACCTCACCGGCCTTCCGGCGACCCGCACCGCGGCCGCGCGCGCGTTCCGCCAAGCCGGGATCGGCCCGGAGCAGGTCGACTTCGCCGAGGTCCACGACTGCTTCACGATCGCCGAGGTGATGGCGCTCGAAGATCTCGGATTCTACCCGAAGGGCGCCGCCGCGAAGGCGGGGGTCGAGGGGGAGACCGCGCACGACGCGAAGCTGCCGGTGAATCCGTCCGGCGGGCTGAAGGCGAAGGGGCACCCGGTGAGCGCCACCGGCGCCGGCCAGGTCGTGGAGATCTTCGAGCAGTTCAATCATCTCGCGGGGGGCCGGCAGGTGCCCCGCACCGAGTGGGCGCTCGCCCACAACGTCGGCGCCACCGGCGGCTCCTGCTCGGTCCATCTCTTCGCGCACCGGTGACGATGGGCGACGAGGCCGCGCCCCCGCACACGATCGAGGCGTTCCGGCACGGCTACGAGGAGGAGTCGCGACTCCGCGGGTTCCGTTCCGGGTGCGGGTTCGTCACGGCCACCTGGCTGCTGGTGTGCCCCCGGTGCGGCGCGCGCGACCTCCTCGAAGCCGAGCTCGGCCGTACCGGCCGGCTCGTCGCCTTCACCGTGCAGACGGTGCCGTCCGACGAGTTCCTGAACGACGCGCCGTACGCATACGTCGTGGTCGATCTGAACGGTGGTGGCCGGGTGACCGGCTGGATGGCCGGCATCGCCCAGGAGTCGGAGCTGACGGTCGGCGCTCCGGTACGATTTGCTCCGAGCTACAAACCCGGCGTTCAGTTCGTTCGCGCCCCCACCGAGGGAGCGCCGGGATGAA
>DASYOF010000040.1:0-3947 GCA_036007995.1 Thermoplasmata archaeon | reverse complement strand
CAGGCGTACTGGGCGAGGAACTTGGTCGTCGACGGGAACGGTCCGGAACCGGTCGCCTCCGCGAGGCGGCTCACGAGCACCTGGAGCTCGGTCGCACGGGCCGACTCGTGCGCCCGAGCGGCGCGGACGAGCGCGACCCCGAGCTTCGGGACGACGTTCGCCGACCCGAGGACGGCGCCCGTCGCGCCCTTCTCCATCCCCGCCAGCGCGAGGGGCTCATCCCCCGGAATCACGGCAAACCCGGCCGGGGCTCCCGAGACGAAGCCCGCGATGCTGTCGAGGTACCCCGCGGTGTCGACCAGGCCGTCGAGAATGTGGTCCCGGGCCAGCCGGTGGACAAGCTCCGGGCTCAGGGAGTACCCGACGAGGCTCGGAAAGTTCTGGGCGAGCAGGGGAATCTTCGTCGCGTCCCGGATCGACCGGTAGTAGTGGGCGATCGCGTCCATCGTCGGTCGGACGTAGTACGGCGGAACCGCGACGAGGGCGGCCGCCCCGGCCTCCTCGGCCGCGTTCGCGAGCCGGACGGCGATCCGACTGCTCGGGGCGCCGACGCCCACCCACGCGTCGGCTTTGGCGGTCAGGCTCTCGATCGCGGCCTCCGCGAGCGTCCGGCGTTCCCCCTCCTCGAGGAGGGCGAACTCCCCGTGCGAGCCGAGGACGTAGATGTGGTCGGCGCCGGCGGACGCGATCGCCCGGACGAACGTGCCGTTGCGGCCGGGGTCGAGTCCGCCCTGTTCGTCGAAGATCGTCGGGACCGGGACGGCGAGTCCCTGCAGCATTCGACCCGCCGAGGCGAGGGGTCCTTAAGCCGTTCTCGCCATCCCCGCGCCGATGGCGCACCGCCGGCCGCCGGCCGCCATCCCCGCACCGTGCGGGACGATCCTCGGTCTCGACGAGGCGGGCCGAGGGAGCCTCGTCGGCCCGCTCGTGGTCGGCGGGTTCCTCATGGACGCCGCCCGGGTCCCGGATCTCGGGGCGCTCGGCGTTCGCGACTCGAAACGACTGACCCCGGCCCGGCGCGAGGCGATCTTCGCGGAGCTGCCGGGCATCGGACGGCCGCTGACGGTCGTGCTCGCCCCCCGCGCCGTCGACCGGGCCGTGGCCGACGGACTGCTGAACGAGCTTGAGCTCGAGGCGTTCGCCCGGCTCATCCGGGAACATCGACCGGACATCGCGTACGCCGATGCGTGCGACCCGGTCGCCGAGCGGTTCGGTCGGCGCCTTCGGTCGGCGTCCGGGCACTCGGGCCGGGTCCACGCCTGCCACAAGGCCGACCGCGACCTGCTCGTGGTCGGCGCCGCGTCGATTGTGGCGAAGGTCCACCGGGACCGCGCGATGGCGCGGTTGCGCCACCGCCTCGGGGACGACCTGGGCAGCGGGTACCCGTCGGACGAAGGGACGATCGACTTCGTCCGCGCCGCGCTCGCCGACGGGGCACCGCCGCCCTCGTGGTTGCGCGCGTCGTGGGCGACGATGGAAAGGGTTATTCCGAGCCGACCGGCTCGACCGCTCGAGGCGTTCGGACCGTGACCGCGATCGAGGAGACCCTCGCGGGGGTCGTCGACCGGTTCAACCGGCACGCGGAGAAGAATCCCGCGCTCAAGACCGAGCTCGCCGGCCTCGCGCGGACGATCCGGATCGACCTGTCCGACGCCGGGACGTACGCGGTCGACCTCCGCTCGGGGCTCCTGCAGAACCTTCGGAGCGATGGCACCGGCCCGGCGGACCTCACGATCCGTACCGATCGGGCGACCTTCCTCGGGCTGATCGCGAAGGAGATCGGGCCGATGAAGGCGCTCGTGACGCGGAAGCTTCAGATCGACGGGAGCCTCGAAGACAAGCTGCTGTTCCGGAAGTTGCTGTAGCGAGCGCGCCCGCCGATTACGGTAGGAACACGCACGCCGCGATGCAGACGCCGTAGTGGTCCATCGGGATCACGAGCTCTTCGGTCCGGTAATGGATCCGACGGAGCTCGACCCCGCGGAAATGGGCGATCTCCTCCATGCGCCACCGGAGGAACTCCTTGAGCGACTTCTGCGTCCCGTGCACGTGGCCCTCGGCGACGTAGCCGCCCTGGCCGTCGGTCCGGAAGCCGTAGGAGATCCCCGAGCTGATCACCTCGCCTTCGCCGCCCCCCATCCGGGCGAGGACGCAGTGGGTGATCGCGCCGCGCGCGATCGGCAATCGGTCGACCTGGCGGACGCCGATCGGGAGCACGGAGGAGACGCTGACGAGGTTCTGCTCCCCGATCCCGGCCTGCAGGAGCGCCAGGTCGAACGCGTTCAGCTCGCTCGTCTTGTTGATGCCCTTCCCGCTCGTGACGAAGAATCGGGTCGGGATCGGGACGAGGGTCCCCTCGCGGGCCTCGGCGCGACGTGGCACGAGGGGCGGGGAGGTGCGCTGGCGCTTAACCTTTCGGTCGACGGCCGGCGCTACACCATGATCGCGTGGCGGCGCCGCATCGACGCTTCGGTCTCGCGACGCACCCGCATCAGTTCGGCGACGAGCGCGTCGGTGAGCCGGAGCCCCGCCGACTCGAACAGCGTCCCGAGCGGGGCGAGGCGGCCGCGCTCGGCGTCCTCCGGAAAGTCGAGCGAGAGGAGGAGCGTCGCGGCGTGGGCGAGCTTCGAGGTCGACCGACCGGTGAGCACGATGAGGTCGGCGCCTTCGCGCCGGACGATGTTGGCGGTCTGGATGGAGGACTGGCTCTCGCCCGCCCCGGAGACGATGAACACCGCATCGCCGCGCCGGACGATCGGCGTCACGCTCTCCCCGATCACGTACGCGGTGAGCCCGGTCTGGACGAGCCGCATCGCGAACGCCCGCCCGATGATCCCGGACCGCCCGGCGCCGTAGACGAACGTCGCGGGGGCCTTCGCCAGGATCGCGACCGCCCGGTCGATGTCGGCCGGGTCGAGCCGGTCGATCGCCTCGCTGACGCGTCGGCCGATGTACGCCTGGGCGCGGGAGAACACCGGTTCGTCAGCGCCGCCGACTTCGGTCACGATCCGACCTCTTCGGCGGAGGGGATTTGGTGGGGCTCGGGCGGTGGCTGCCCCGGGGCGCGGGCTTGGCCGCGCCCTTCGCGCCGGGCTTCGCCGCGGGCGGGAGGACCGGGGGCTTCTTCGCGACCGGGGCCGGCGGCGCGTGCTTCTTCGCGTACCGCTTCGCCAGCGCGCGGTCGTAGAGGAGCTTCATGTACATCGCGTCGTGCTCGAGGAGCGGCGAGCTCGAGATCACCGTCACGTCGTACTCCCGGTCGGCGAACAGCTCGGCGACCGGGTCGAACCGGGCCTGGCCCCGCTTGATCGGGGTCAACCGGAACTCGCCGGGCCCGTAGAACTCGACTCCGGCGAAATTCATGTACAGCTCGCCCCCGCTGGCCTTCACGAACTCCTCCACGACCGGCCGCAGGTCGTCCGGCGTGTCGAACGTCCGGCGCTCGCGCGCGGCGAGGTGCGGAAGGTTCAGGACCGGGACCACCCCCTTCACCTGGTGCGCGACCTCGAGGATCTCCTCGCGGGATCCAAACACATCGGGGTGTCCGCTCGGTTCGATGCCGAGGCGGACGGTGCCCTTCGAGTACGCCTTCAGCCAATCGGACAGCTCGCGCGCGACGCGCGTCAGCTCCTGCACGCTGTCGGAGCGGCTGCCGGGTCCGTAGAATCCGAGGTGGGTGACGGCGAGCCGGGCGCCGAGCCCCTCCGCGAGCACCGACGCCCACTGGATCTGCCGGGTCGAGCGCTCGCGCGCTTCCTGGCTCCCGAAGAAGTCGACGTAGTAGGGCGCGTGGAGCGTGAGGTCGACGTCGAGCGCCCGCGCGAGGGCGCGCGTCTGGGCGAGGTCGGCATAGTCCTTCGCGAGGCTCCACGTGAGGGCGGTCAGCGAGTCCTTCTTCCCGATCGGGGCGACCATCCGTTCGGCGGTGGGGAGCGAGGAGTCCGGAC
>DASYOF010000039.1:0-2098 GCA_036007995.1 Thermoplasmata archaeon | reverse complement strand
CCGAACAGCACCGAGGCGTTTACCGAGCGGTTCGCGTCGAAGGCGAAGCTCGCCTCGCTCTGCGGGTTCAGGCAGGCGACCGCGTTGGCGGCGCAGACGTTCGGAATGCGGGTCCAGGTGCCGCGGGCGAACTCCCACGTGTCGTTCGTGAACTGGTTCCCGGCGCTCGGCCCCTCGACGTGGCCTCCGAAGAGGACGGCCGCCCGGGCGTTTGGGTCGTAGTCCATCATCGCGCCGGACCGGGGCGCGGGGGCGACCGTCAGGTTCCGGGTATCGTTCGTCCAGCTCGCGTTCCGGTACAGCCACGTCTCGTTCGAGGCGCATCCCGACGCGGGACAGCCCCCGAACCAGACCGCTTCCCGGTCCGCGACGTCGTACGCCATCGACGCGCCGGTCGACGCGGGGGGCAGGTCGCCGAACTGCTCGGGGGTCACATTTTGCCAGTCGATCGGAGCGGCGGAGACCCGCCCGGAGCTGCCGACGGGGGCGACGCAGCGGGCACACGCCGGGATCGAACGGGCGAAGGAGGTCGAAAGCGCCGCGGCGGGCGGGGCGTGGACCGCGGCGAGGCCGGCCGGCACCGCCAGGACAGCGGCCAGCCAGATCGCGACCGCGGCGGCGCGGCGGAGGCGAGGGGCGGCGGCCATCCGCCGGTCGAGCGGTCGGCCGCCCTTAATGGGTTTCCCGGGGGACTTTCTGGTCTAGACGTCGAGGTACCGGTAGAACTCGTACGGGTGGGGCCGGAGGTTGAGCTGGAGCTGCTCGTCCTTTTTGATCTCGCGGAACGAGTCGAGGACCTCGGACTCGAACACCGGCTTCAGGAACGCGTCGTCGGAGCTGAGGCACTCGAGCGCTTCCCCGAGAGAACCGGGGAGTTCCCGGATCCCGAGCTCCTTCCGCCGCGCCGGCGACAGCTTGTAGATGTCCGCGTCGACGGGCGCGGGCGGTTCGATCTTCCGCCGGATCCCGTCGAGGCCGGCCATCGAGAGCGCGGCCTCGGTGAGGTAGATGTTCGCGGCGGAGTCCGGCGTCCGGTACTCGATCCGCTTCGCCGCCATCCGGCCCTTGTGGTAGAACGGGATCCGGACGTTCGCCGACCGGTTCGAGCGGCTCCAGGCGATGAACACGGGGGCTTCGTACCCCGGCACGAGCCTCCGGTAGGAGTTCGTCGTCGGGTTCGTGATCGCGCAGAGCGCCCGGGCGTGGGTCAGGAGGCCGCCGACGTAGTACCGGCAGGTCTGGCTCACCTCGGCGTACGAATCGTCCGGGTCGTAGAACGTGTTCTTCCCGTCGCTCCAGAGCGACTGGTTCATGTGCATCCCGATGCCGTTGTCGCCGAACACCGGCTTCGGCATGAACGAGGCCACCTTCCCGTGGTGGGCCGCGACGTTCTTGATGACGAACCGGACGTCCTGGACGTGGTCGGCCGCCGGGACGAGCTCGTCGAACCGGATGTTGATCTCGCCCTGGCCCGCCGTCGCCACCTCGTGGTGGTGCGCGTCCATCCGGATGTGGAAGTCGTCCGCGAGGATGTTGCACATCTCGCTCCGCATTCCCTCGAGGATGTCGTGCGGCGCGGCGCGGTGGTACCCCTCCTTGAACCGGATCGAGCCGTGGCCGTCGGCGAGCGCCCAGGGCGCCTCGGCGCTCTCGATCTGGTAGCCGGACCCGCCCCAAGCGTCCCGGACGGAGTCCGCCGAGGGAAGGAGCTTCACCGAGTCGAAGACGAAGAACTCGATCTCGGGGCCCCAGTACGACAGGTCGTACCCCGCGTCGGCGAGGACGACGTTCGTGCGTCGGGCGATCCCCCGCGGGTCGTGGCTGTACGCCTCCTTCGACGCGCCGGTGAGGATGTCGCAGATGAACCGGGCGGTCCCGCCGTGCTCCGCGCCCCAGGGGACGACGCCGAGCGTCGAGGGGTCGGGGAGGAGGATCATGTCGGACTCGAAGATCTCGCGGAACCCGCGGACGGAGGAGCCGTCGAGCTTCGGGACGCCGCCGACGAATGAGTCCTCGTCGAGCGTCTCGGTGGGCAGGTGGATGTGGTTGAAGCCGCCGAGGAGGTCGGTGTAGAACAGTTCCACCCAACGGAGCTTCC
>DASYOF010000038.1:0-6557 GCA_036007995.1 Thermoplasmata archaeon | reverse complement strand
CTCACGAACGCGGCCCCGCTCCACGGACTCGCCGGAGTTGCTGGAGCGAGGGCCGTCGCCGCGGCGGTGGACGCTGTGAGGGCCAGAAGCACCAGCATCACGCCCAGGTAGCTCGGGATCCGCATCGAGCCCCGCCATCGGGGGCCCGATAGTTAATCGTTCGTCCGACCGGCTCGCTCTTCCGCCCTGTACGGGGCGGCACCTCCCGGCCCGCTCGGCGTCCAACGGGGGGGGTGTCCCCGGGTTCCCGGCGACTCCGGCTCGGCGCGGGTCGGGAAACGGTTGGCTCTCGGCCAGGGGGCCGTGCCTCCTAGGTGAACGAGTACGAGTGCAGCGTCGCCTTGTTCTTCCCCGAGCCGAGGTCGACCTTCGCGGTCGCGGTCCCGCCGGGACTGGAGACGACCGTCGTGTACGACGAGATGTACACGTACACGTAAATGTAGTAGACATGCCCCGCCACGAGGTGGGCGCCCATAGCGAGCGTATGGTTCGCGCCTCCGGAGGAGGACGTTGTTTGGTTGCCGAAGTCGATGTGCTGGACGAACCAACTCGTCTGATTGACCACGGTGAAGTTCGTCGAGTCGAACACCAGCAGCGAGACGGAGACGTCGCCGATCGCCTCCGTGTTCCCCCGGCCCGTCGGGGAGCTCGTGGTGATCGCGAACGTCCAGTGGACGCTCCACTTCGCGGTGAGGTGGTGGAGCGCAGAGGTCGTCGTGAAATTCGTCGACGCGAGCCCGATCTGCTCCGAGGCCGACCCGAGGTTGCCGTTGAGGTTCGTCGGGCAGGTCGAGTCGGCGCTACTAACGATGCCCTTCCCGATACCGGTCGTGAGGTTGAACACCGGCGGGCTGACCAAACTCGAAACTCCGCAGCCGGCCATGGCCGCCGACCCCATGTCGTCGGTCACGCCACCGAACGGCGTGGTGAACGTCCCGGCCGGATGGACCCGGGCCGCGGTCGTGCTCGGCGCGCAGACGACGAGAATGGCGAGCGCCATCGTCACCGCTGTCGAGCTGAACGCCATCCCGACACGTCGTCGGTCCGGGCTCGTCCCGGTTCGTTCGTCCCTCGATTCTCCTTTCGGGCACATTTCCTCCGACACGTTGCCTCCCCTCTTCCGCTCCCCGGAACGCCCCTTCGGCGGGCGGCCGAAGAACGTCCTTCCGCTACATAGAAAGTCGCCGCGAAAGAATGAGACAGGCTTGAGCCTCCGACGGGGTCGAGCCGGTTCCTTCACAGGGGTCGGGACAGTGCCACCTTCAGCAAATTGGAACTCCCCCGAGGGGCAGCGGGCCGCCCGTCCGGCCGAACCGGGGTTTCCCGGCCGCTCTGGCCCGGAAGGTGGTCGTTCCGGTCATCTTCGTGCGGTTGAACGGAGCCGGGCACGGGCGTACCAGGACCCGACCTCGGTGCGGATGGGCGCGACTGCGCCGGCCGGGGCGTTCCGCCGGGCGAAATCCCGACGCGTGGGATCCGTTTAGCGAGGGAAGCGACCCTGCCGGCGCGAGGACCGACCGGACGGGTCCACGGGCGGTCCACTCTTGACGAGCGGCTAGGCCCTGGTGCTGAGGATCCCCAGAGCGAGCCTAGGGGTAGCCGGCTCGGGTCGCGGGCTCGTGTTCCTTTTGCTAAATATTCTACCGAATTTCCGTTCCCGTCCATTATGAAACTTTGAACCCTAGTACCCGACGATGTCCGCCCGACGGTTTCGTCGCAAGGCGACCTGGCCCGCGCTTCTCCTCGTCGCCACGTTCGTCGTCATGTCGGTGGGCGGCGTGACGACGGCGGCTCCGGTGGGTTCGGCCACCGCTCCCGCCGCACACCCCGTGCCCCACTACGACCACATCTTCCTGCTCATCCTGGAGAACAACGGCTACGGCCAGATCATTGGCAATCCGTACGCACCCGAGCTGAACGCGCTGGCGCACGACTACGGGTTGGCCACCAATTATCACGGGGTCGCCGACCCGAGCGAGCCGAACTACGTCGCGATGCTCGGGGGCAGCTACTTCAACATCAGCACCGACAACCCGTACTGGTTCCCGGGCGGCACGATCCACCGCGCGAACCTCATGTCCCAGCTCGAAGGTGCCGGCCTGACCTGGAAGGGGTACTTCCAGGGGATGCCGTATCCCGGCTACCGCGACTACTGCTATCCAGCGAAGTGCAACGGGATCCCCGACGCGGACACGCAGTACGTCTCGAAGCACAACGGGATCGTCAACTTCGCCAACATGCAGACGCCCGCCGAGTTCGCGAAGGAGTTGCCGTTCGAGCGTCTCGCGACGGACCTCACGGCCGGGACCGTGGCGAACTTCAGCTACATCGTGCCGGACGAGTGCGACGACATGCACGGCGCTCCGCCGTGGTGCGTCGACTCCGGCAACCCGGCAACGCTGCAGCAGGACTGGCTGATCGCTCACGGCGACAAGTTCGTCGGCAACGTGGTCAACCAGATCACGTCGTCCTCGATGTGGGGCACGGGCCGCAACGCCATCGTCGTCACCTTTGACGAGGGGAACCAGGCGACGAGCCGCATCGCGACGATCGTCATCGCCAACCACGGACCGCGAGGTGTCGTCGACTCGACGCTCACGAACCACTACTCGCTCCTCGCCACACTCGAGCAGGCGTTCGGCGTCGGCTGCCTCCTCCACAGCTGCCACGCGACCACGCTCGGCCCGCTCCTCGCCATCACCGGCGCGCGGAGCGTTCCGGTCCTCCCGCGGCCGTTCCCGTTCCCGACCGGGCCGGACCAGATCTCGCCGGAGGGGAACGCGAAGCGGGGGGCTGCGGTGAACCTGAGCGGAGCGACGGGATGGACCGTCGTCCCCAGCGTCAACTTCGATAGTCAGGCGGACAACGATCTCGCTGGGGTCTCCGCGGCGTCCGCGTCGGACGTCTGGGCCGTCGGGGCGTACTACCCGACCGCGACGGCACCGCTCGCGGCGTTGGCGGAACACTTCGATGGAACCCGGTGGACCGCCTACCCGCTTCCCGATGTCGGTACCGAGCAGAACGTCCTCCTCGGCGTGTCCATGCCGTCGGTGGGACACGCTTGGGCCGTCGGCTACTACGTGAACGGAAAGTTCGAGCAGCACACGTTGATCGAGCACTTCGACGGGACGACGTGGTCCGTGGTTCCAAGCCCGAACCCGAGCGCGGTCCACGACATCCTCTACGGCGTTTCGGCGGTTTCCGACTTCGACGTTTGGGCCGTCGGAGCGCATGAGAACTCGCAGGGCCGTTGGCAGGCGCTCATCGAGCACTGGGATGGGTCGACGTGGCGAGTCGTGTCCGCGGGAAACCCCGGTTCGAACGGGGATCAGCTTTACGCGGTCCAGGCGCTCGGCCCGGACGACGTCTACGCCGTCGGCCAGGCCGCCGGACCTCACTTCCCGAGCCAAGCGCTCATCGAGCACTGGGACGGTCACGATTGGGACGTCATCGCGAGTCCACCCGACGGGTCGGCGTCGGCCCTGCCGCTCGGCCTCGCCGCCACGCGCACCTCGGTGACGGTCGTTGGCCAGCAGGAGCCGAGCGGGAAGGCGTACAGCCCGTACGTGGCCACCGGCGCGCCCCGCGCGCTCTCCGTCCAAAGCACTCCGTCCGCCACCCACAGCGAGAACGACCTGTTCGGAGTCGTCTCGACCGCCATTGGATCCGCCTGGGCGGTCGGATGGGCGCTCTATAACGCGCCGAACGACCTCTACCGGCCGCTGATCCTGCACGAGCAGCACGGCGCATGGTCGATCGTTCGGAGCCCGTCGCTAGGGCCCGGGTCCGACAGCGGGCTCGAGTCGATCGTCACCATCCCGGGCGGGGGGATGTGGGCGGTCGGCGTCAGCGCCTCCGCTACGGGGAGCTTCACAACCCTCATCGAGTACTATCCGTAGCCTCGAACCGCCCGCGGCAGCGAAACCCGCAGCCCCGCCGACTGGGCGGGCCGGCGGCCGAAGCCCGACGACGCGGTGCGTCGGCTCGAACTCGGGCCGAGGGGACGCGGCGCCCCTGGCGCCAACCGTCCGGCGGAGCCGGAGTGCGCTGTTCCATCGGCGAGCGAGGGTCGCAGGAGGCGCTAGGTTCCCTAGCCCCCAATAAGTAGCCCCCGGGCTCCTGGCCACCCGTGTTCGCGCCCGGGCTGATCGCCGCGGTGTTCTACCGCCGACGCCCCACAAGACTGCAGAACGCGCTCGGGCTCGCGTTCACCGTCGCGCTCTCCGGACTGCTGGGGTACATCCAGGATGCCGGCACGTCGCGCGTCTGGGGGAACGTCGGGCTCGCGATCATCTTGGGGGTTGGCCTCTACCTGGCGATCCTCGCCTATCTCGTGTACGTGTACTTTCCGAAACGAGACAGGCTCCCCGCCCCCTCCTGAGCCCCATCCCGCGAACGCGACGGCGACTCCGATCCTTCGTACCAGCTTCGGCTTCGGTCGTCGGAACCGCGGACCGCGGCCGAGCTCCTCCGGTAGACAGGCCCGAGGAACGAACCTCAAGCATCCCCTGGGGAGCCGTTCGGTCGGGGGATTCCCCCCGACCGGGAATGGGTTGGGCCGACCGCCCGTCCGTTCAGAACGTGTAGTGGACGATCTCCGTCTGCCAGCCCGTGGTCGCGTCCGTGGCCCCGGCGCTCCAGGCGGTGCCCTGGGTCGTTTGGACGAACTGGGTGTCGGTCGATCCCTCCCCGAACCCCGTCGCATCGTAGGACGTGCCGGTGAACACCGGGATGGGGCCGCGGAACGAGCCGTACGGATCGGTGGTCGCCTGTCCGGTGAGGGCGAGGCTGGGGTACGTGAGCCCACCGGTATCGCCGAACTCCATCAGGAACCCGGTGCCGTTGCTCAGCGCGGTGAGCGACGCGCCGAACAGGTACATGCCCGCCACGCCGAGGTCCTGATCTTGAGCTAGCGAGTTCGAGACGGTGTTGACGGCGTCGACCCGCACGCAACTCCGGAGAGTCGAGTCTCCGGCAGGGGTGCACGCGGTCGTGTAGGTCACCCACAGGGTCAACCCGCCCCAGGACCAGCTCGCGCTCAGGACCCGGTCGGCGAACGTGGTGAGGGTGGTGCCGGTCCCGGGTTGCGGGATGCCGGGGAGGTTGCCGGTGGACGAGATCGTGTACGTGACCGAGGTCACGGCCGCGTGTGGCACGAGGCCGGTGTACTCATAGACGGTTAGGGACGTCGACGACGCGTACGCGACCGTGGAGACGGCGTATTCGATCGGGGTACCGCTCGCGTTGGTCGAGATCGCGATCGCCGGGGTGACCGACAGGTCGGACGAGGAGATCGCCTGGGCCAGGAACGTCCCGGAGTCGAGCTTCACCTGTCCGAACAGCGCGACGGCGTTCCCGACGAACGTGGTCGTCGAGGAATTCCACACGTCAATGCCGAGCGCCCAGTACGTCGCGCTCACGCCCCACTGGGTGTAGTCCATGTATTCCTGCGCGCCGGACCCGAAGGTGGCGACGACGTTGTAGGCATAGAACGCGCCGAGCGGCGAGGTGGTCTTGGACACCGAGAAGAAGACCGCGTTTCTCGTCACGTCCAACGTCGAGATCAGCCACCGGTCCGAGATCGAGTCGAAGATCACGTGGCTGTAGTAGAACGAGTCCGTCGCCGAGAGGTTGAAGAAACTCGCGAGGGTGAAGTTCGAGTACACCGTCTTACCGGACGGCGACTCGATCCGCGCCGAATACCCCGCGACCTCCACCAGGTACGACCCGCTGACGGCGATGGACGGGTCTCCCGCCGGACCGTGGGCCTTCGTGGAATTGAGCCCGGTGATCTGGGCGACCGGTTGCGGGCTCGTCGGATTCTTGACCGCCGGGACAAGGGCGTTTCCGGGGGACGCGACCACCGGGGCCGCGCTCGCCGAGGATCCCGCGGGCGGAGTGACGACCCCGAGGAGGCCGCCCCGGAGCGTCGGGTCACCGAATTGCACGTACGGGATGACGCGACCGGCCTCATTCAAGGCGCCCCTCTTGGCGTCCACGACACCGCCGACCGGCGCAAGCGCCGTCAACGGCATCAGCAGCAGCACCGCCGCAATCGCCCCGATCGTCCCAATTCCCACTCCGACCATCCTTCGCGTCACCGATTTCTCCTGCTTCGAAAGGGTCTCCGAGCACCACTGTCCGGTGCGTTCGGTCTGTTCGCCGTCGGATCGGATCCGACAGCGACCCTTCGGCCACGCTACGGGGGAAGGCCCAAGAAGGTGTGGGGCGAAATCCCAATCGGGCAGCAAGATGAGCCGCCCGGCCGTAGCGAACCGGATCGGTTCGCGGGAATCGGGGGATCCGACCGCTAGGGAGTCTACCGGGCCGGCCCCCGTCCTTTCAGTTCGGCCAGGTACTTCCGGTCCAGACCGAGGGGGCCCGCTTCGCTCCCGGAGCGGCACCCGTCCCCAATCTCTACCGACAGCCCCACCGTCAAGAGGAGTCATGCCGTCAGGCGAGAACAGCCCACCCTAGGGACGACTTCGTCCTCCGGCGCCGTTCGAACTTGATCCCTCGCCTCGACGGGCCGGTCTCGCCAACCCGCGTCGGCGGAG
>DASYOF010000037.1:0-1538 GCA_036007995.1 Thermoplasmata archaeon | reverse complement strand
CACCTTGCCGGTGGAAGCCGCCGGCTCCGTGCCGCCGTTGCGAGCCCCTCCGGCTCCTCGTCCGGGCGCCGAGCCGTCGGTTCCATCGTCCCGCGAAGCTAGTTAAGCCTCGGCCGGCTGCGCCGGACGGGGACGCTAGCGCGCTCCCGCATCGAGGTTGAAGATATGGCGAAAGAAGCGCAGATGGTGACCCTGATCCCCGTCCGAAACATGGACCGAGCCATCAAGTTCTACACGAAGGTTCTCGGCGGAAAATTGGGCGACCGCGGGATGGGACCCATGAAGGACTTCTGGGCCTCCGCGACGGTCGGCGGCGCGGACGTTTGGTTCGTCGCCCCCGAAGAGCGGGAGAAGCGGAAGCTCGCCTACCAGACGCTCCTCGTCAAGGACCTCCGAAAGTACGTCGCGCTCCTCAAGAAACGCGGCGTCAAGTTCGAGAAGGCGCCGCGAATGAGCCCGGAAACGAAGGTCGAGGGCCCGATCGCGTTCGATACGTTCGGCGCGTCGGCGTTCTTCAAGGACACCGAGGGAAACCTGCTGATGGCCTGGCAGAACTTCCCCGGGATGTGACGACCGGGTCGTAGCCTCGACTCCCGGGCCCGGTGGCGGGCGGCCCTGGTCCGAAATCCCGCGCCGCCTCCGAATCCCGTCGACCGCGCCGACGGCACCGTCGCCGGACCACCGGCGACCCTTCCGGGTGGAACGGGCGATCAGGGACGATCGCGCCAGGTCGAAGCCTCGCGCCCGGTCGAACCGAGGGACAGGGTGGCGTTACGCGGCGGCGGGGGCCCGCGTCGGGGCGGGGGCGCTCGTCGGGAGGTTCACGAGGCCGAGGAAGAGGAGCACGACGCCGATGAATTCAGCGTAGTAGAGCGCGATGGGGAAGGTGGCGATGTACAGCACGCCCCCCGCGCCGAGGATGAGGGCCCCGGCGATCATCAGGACCGTGTGCCAGTGCCACGAGCGGCGCAGTGAGAGGTACGAGGCGGACAGTAGGAGGACCGTGGCCGGGCCGGTGATGAACGTGGAGGCCACGAGTAGGTCGAGCGGCGGGTTGCCGGTGATCACGCCGGCGGTGACCATGGAACTGGGGAGGGGCGTGATCGCGCACAGCGCGGCGACGACGCCGCAACTCCCGATCACGTAGGCCTTGTAGCCAAGTTCCAGCCGGGGTCGGTGGAGGACCCGGGTCGCTCCCATCGAGAGCACGCCGACGATCGCGGCCGACAGGAAGACGTACGCTGGGAGGAGCGGGGCGGCGGGGACGCCCCAGTAAACGATCGCCTCGACCGCCATCGCCGCGGCCGCGAAACCGAGGCCGGTTCCCCAGATGATCTGGTCCCGGCTGCCCGAGCGACGGTACTGGAGCGCGGCCCGCACGACCAGCGCGACCAGGAGGACGAAGACCAGGACGAGGGAGGCAAACGCCGCGTAACCCTGCGGATCCATTCGAGCGACCCCAGACGGAAGGCCGTTCGCCCGGAGGATGATATGCCATGTGTAAGAACTTCCCGAGGTTTTCGATTCCCTCGAGCGTC
>DASYOF010000036.1:0-1789 GCA_036007995.1 Thermoplasmata archaeon | reverse complement strand
CATCAGGCGCTTCGATTCGGTGTTGTAGGGTCCCCGCCAATACGTGGGGTCGAACCAGGTCCCGCCGATCTCGGCCGACTCGTTCGGACGCTCGATGTTCAAGAACCGGGTCATTCCGACCGGCACGCCGTCGCTCTGCCGGACCATCGCGAACGGGAGGTCGGTACCGCCCTCCTGGCGGTGGAGGAGATCCTCGACGTGGCCCTCCATCGACGAGAGATCGAGAAACGGGCCGTAGCTCAAGAACCGCCAGATCTCGGGGCGAGCGCCGAGCCGGGCCAGCGCCCGCGCGTGACGAAGTTCGAGCGGCTCGTGCCGGATCCATCGCCCGGCCATCCGAACCGGGGGACGGAAGCCGGCGGGCATGGCGAGCGATGGTTCGAAGGCGAGGATAACGGTGTCCGGCCGACGCGCCCACGCCGAAGGACTCGCCCACTTCCGGGAGCGCTTAAATAACGGGTCGAGGTCGTCGGACCGAGACTTCAGCTAGCCGAAGGAGGGGGGTCGATGGCAGCAGGGATCGATACGTTCCTGGTGTTCGGCGCGATCGCCACCGCGTTCGGTGTGGGCTCGATCATTGCGAACCGGACGCTCGGGGCGAAATCTCGAAAATCGTACCTCCAGCTCACGACGTACGAGTGCGGCGAGGAAGCCGAGGGGGAGGCCCAGATCGACTTTCCGACGCAGCACTACACGTTCGCGATCGTGTTCGTCGCCGTCGACGTCATCGGCTTCGTGCTCGCGCTGTGGGCGCTGACGTTCCGGGGCGGCAACGACACGGCCGTGGCGGTCTTCGTCGCCGGGGCGTTCACGCTCCTCGCCCTGACGGGAATCTACTACGCGCTCTCCGGCGAAAAGCGGTGGGTCGTATGAGCGGGGCACCGGCGACCGCGGTGGCTCCGGCCCCCAAGCCCGCGCCCCCGACCGTGGGACCGTCCGGCGAGCTCCCCGTCGTCTCCTCGGACGTCTCGTTCGTGGAGATCGAGACGCTCCGCTCCCGCGAATTCATCCCCTCGGCGAAGGAGGCGCTTTCCGCGCTCCTGAAGGAACAGGCCGAAGGCAAGTTGATCCGGCCGGTGTTCAATTGGGCCGGCCGAAACTCGCTGTTCCCGCTCCACTGGGGCCTCGCGTGCTGCGCCATCGAGTTCGCGGCCGCGTTCGGCGCTCGATGGGACGCGGAGCGATTCGGCGTGGTGCCCCGGTCCTCCCCCCGGCAGTGCGACCTGCTGATCGTCAACGGCACGGTCACCTGGAAGGTGGCCCACAAGCTGATCGCCCTCTACGAGCAGATGCCCGAGCCCAAGTGGGTCATCGCCATGGGCAACTGCGCGACCGGCGGGGGCCCGTTCCGGACGGCGTACTCCGTCGTGCCGGGCGTCGACAAACTCGTTCCGGTGGACGTCTACATCGCCGGCTGCCCGCCCCGCCCGGAAGCGATGCTCGATGGCATTCTGCGTCTCGAGGCGTTGATCCAGGAGCGCGGCGCGTAGGCGCTCCGCGCGCCGAGCGGTCGACGGAGGCGGAGATGAACACCGACGAGGTCCGCGCGAAGCTGGCGGCGAGCGGGGCCCCCGGGATCCGGTCCGTCGACGCATTCGAGGGCGTCGCCGCCCGCGTTCGGTTCGCCCCGGAATCCGCCTCGGCCGTCTTCACCGCCGTTCGGGACACGCTCGGGTTCCCGCACCTCTCGACCGTCGGGGGGATCGACTGGGTCGAGCGGTACGAGGCGTTCTACCTCCTCTGGTCGGACTCGGCGAAGACGTACCTCCTGCTCTCGGCCGACCTCGAT
>DASYOF010000035.1:0-3880 GCA_036007995.1 Thermoplasmata archaeon | reverse complement strand
GCCGACAAGTCCGTCTCCTTCCGCTGGGAGGAGGCGCTCTCGTTCGAGGGACGGAGCGGCCCGTTCGTCCAATACTCGTACGCCCGCGCGACGACCCTCCTTCGGAAGGCGGCCGAAGAGGGGCTCGTCGTCCCCGACCGGCCGTCGGGCGCCGCGCTATCGACCCCGGCGGAGCAGGATCTGCTCCGGGTCCTCGCGCGCTTTCCCCAGGTGGTGGCCGGGGCCGCGCGGACGAAACACGTCCATTCGGTGGCCGGGTACGCCCACGACCTCGCGGAAGCGTTCAATCGATTCTACCAGACCGTTCCGGTGCTGAAGGCCGAGGGGGAGCGCGCGACCCGCCTCGCCCTTGTCGCCGGCGTCCGCCAGGCGCTCGGGAACTCGCTCGCGCTCCTCGGCCTCGCGAAGTTGGACCGGATGTAGTCCGGACTCTATCGGAGATTCTATATTCCCGACCCCGAGTCGGCCCGCCGGCGGAGACGATTCGAATGGGCGTTGTTGACGATTTCAAAAAGTTCCTGATCTCGGGCAGCCTCGTCATGATGGCCGTCGCCTTCGTCGTCGGCCTCGCCATCGTCGCCCTGATCGGGGCGCTCGTGACCGACATCATCGACCCGCTCATCGGCGCGGCCGTGCACCTCAACTTCTCCCACGTGGGCTCCCTGACCATCAACGGGAGCACGTTGCTCGGCGGAGCGCTCCTCGGCGCGCTGATCAACTTCGTCATCCTGATGCTGGTCGTCTTCTTCCTGATCGTCTATCCGTACACGAAGTACCAGGACCGCAAGAAGGCCCGCGAAGCGGCGGCCGCGCCTACCACCCGGGATTGCCCGAGCTGCTTCAACACGATCTCGATCAAGGCGACCCGCTGCGGGTTCTGCACGTCGAGCGTGCCCCCGGCGTCCGCTTAGACCCGCTTCCGCGCGCGGGATCGCCGTCGGGGCACCGCGGCGAGCGGCCGCCCCTCGAGCGGGTCGACCTGCCGAGCCGCGCGGAACCCCTCGGCGCGGAGGCGACACGAATCGCACCGACCGCACGGCGTTCTCCCGCCGGCGTAGCAGCTCCACGTCAACTTCCACGGAACTCCGAGTCGGGTCCCGCGACGGACGATCTCCGCCTTCGAGGCGTGTTGCAAGGGGGCCACGACGCGGATCGGTCGGCCCTCCACCCCGGCCCGCGTCGCTTTCCGGCCGAGCCGATTGAACGCCCGAACGAATTCGGGCCGGCAGTCCGGGTAGCCGGAGTAGTCGATGGCGTTCGCGCCGAAGTAGATCCGGTCGGCCCCCTGGCTCTCCGCGAACGCGGTCGCCAGGGCGAGGAGGATCGTGTTCCGGGCCGGGACGTAGGTCGACGGAATCCGCCCGGTCACCACCCCGTGGCTCGGCAGCGCGACGTTCGGGTCGGTGAGCGACGACCGAACGAGCGGGGCGAGGGGGATCGTGAGGACCGCGTGGCGCCGAACCCCGAACTGGCGGGCGAGCGCGCGCGCGCTCCGAAGCTCGCGGAGGTGGCGTTGGCCGTAGGAGACGGTGAGCGCCAGCACCGGACCCCGCCGGGCCGCGATCGCGAGGCAGGTCGCCGAATCCATCCCCCCCGACAGGAGGACGACGCTCGACCTCCGGGGCGGCATCAGCTCCACGCCCGGAACGCGAGGAGGAACACGATCGCGAAACCGACGGCCGAGAGCATCCCGAAGAAGTTCGTGCTCCCCTTCGTCAGCCACCCGCGGTTCTCGAGGAGCTCGCCGAGCAGACTATCGACCTGGCACCCGAGGAAGCCTCCGAGGGCCGCCGCGATGAGGAACGCCCCCACCACCACGTGCGGAACCATCGCGACCGCGAACAGCGCGATGGCGACGATCGTCGTCCCGAGCGCGCCGACCACCGCCCAGAGCTCCCCGATCAGCGAGACCCCGCCGTTCGTGCCCGGTGGCACCGGGCGGAACGTGACGACGGAGCGCGCCTGGCCGGCGAGCACGCCGAACTCGCTCGCGAACGTGTCGGCGGCTCCGAAAGCCAGCGCCGCGGTGAACAGCACCGCGAGCGGCTCGGGGGGGAGGAGGCTCGGGACCGCCCCGGCCGTCAGCACGAGGGCGGTCGGAATGACGATGTGGGCGACGACGTTCGACACCCCCCGTTCGCCATCCGTGCCCTCGTGGACGTTCCGGCGCTTCTTTTCGGCGAACCGGAAGCGGGTCGCGAGCACGCTGACGACGACGAACAAGACGAGGAGCGCGAGGAACGGGAACCCGCCGACGACGACGATGACCACGCCGAACGCGAAGGCGATCGCCCCGGCCCAGCGCGTCAACGCGCCAGAGGCCACCGCCGCGAACGTGAGCGCGGCGGTCAGGGCGACGCCAACGGCGGCGTCGAGGAGCGCAAGAACCAAGACCGCTCGTCGTCGCGAGCCGCGTCCGCGCTAAGAATGTTTGGGGGCGGGCGAACCGGGCGCTCGGGCCGGCTCGGCGGCCGCTCAGCCGCGGTGGAGGATCCGGAGCGCCGCCGATCGGAACGACGGGGCGACCAGGTCCGGGCGCGCGCCTCGGGCTCGGACCTCGTCGGCGGCCTCGGCCGCGTGACCCGGGGCGGGAACGAGCACCGTGAGGAGCCCGAGCTTCTCCCCGGCTTCGACGTCAAGGCTCCGGTCGCCGACGATCGCGGACGGCGGGAAATCGACGCCGAGCTCCTCGCGCGCCCGCTCGAAGAGTTCGACCCCGGGTTTCCGGCAGGCGCAGTGCGTCTCCGGAGCGTGGGGACAGTAGTAGAACCGGTCGACCCGGGCCCCTTCCCGTCCGAGGATGACGTTGAGCCGCTCGTGGATGCCGCGCACGTCGGCGTCGTTGTAGAACCCTCGCTCGATCCCGGATTGGTTCGTCACGCAGATCACGAGGTAGCCGTGCGACCGCAGGAGCCGAACGCCCTCGGCGACACCGCGGAACACCTCGACCCGCTCGGGCTCCGAGAGGTAGTGGAGGTCGGGGTTCAGCGTCCCGTCCCGGTCGACGAAGACGGCGCGGCGGCCCGAGGCGACGGGCGCCGCCGGCTCGACCGCGGACACTCGATCGGGCGGAGCCGGCGGCCCCATAAGGGTTGACGCCGCTCGGGTCGGCCCTCGGAGACCTCGTTGACGGACGAGCCCTTCCACGAACTTGATGGCGCGCTCGCCGCGGCGCTGGCGGACCTGCCGCGGGCCCAACCGATCACCATCCTCTACAGCGGCGGCGTCGATTCCTCCGTTCTGGCCCACGCGATCCTGGAATCGTCCGGCGTCCGCCTACTCTCGGTCGGCGTGCGGGGTTCCGACGATCTGTCGGCGGGCCAGAACGGGGCTCGGCTTCTCGGGGCTCCGTGGGTCGGCCACGAGGTGGGGGAGGACGAGGTCCGGACCGCCCTGCGAGAGCACGGACTCGAGTTGCTCCCCGAGCCCGGTCGCTCCGTTCTCGCCTCGCTCGCCCTCGCGCTCGCCACGACTCCGGAGGATTCGATCTCCGTGGCGGGCCAAGGGGCCGACGAACTGTTCGGGGGCTACGCCCACTTCCGTGGACTGGCCCAGGCCCAAGCGGAACTCCGGCGGGTCGAGGACTGGAATCGCCTCGTCACGGCCGACTGGCCAGCGACCCTCGCCATCGCTCGGCGACTCCGTCGCCGACTCGCGGCACCGTACCTCGATGACCGGTTCGCCCGGGCGGCCCGACGGATCCGGCTCCGCCCGATCGACGAGGGTTCGCTGACGAAGCCCGTCTTCCGGGCGTGGGCCGCCCACCGGGGGGTCCCCGACGCGATCGCGTACCGGCCGAAGCGCGCCATCCAGTACGGGAGCGGGATCGCCGGGCTCGTCCGGAAGATCACCCGGGTCAGCTGACGACCCGGGTGCCGGC